>NZ_JAKRFW010000040.1:0-50475 GCF_022347905.1 Pseudoalteromonas sp. Of11M-6
GTTTTCCCTAAAACTCTCTGGCTAGACAAGGAAAAAACTAAGTTGTGCTTTAGCAACAATGAGTTGGAACATTCCTTATCCAAACCTCAGGTTAAATAGGTGGGTGTCTTTTTAAAAGCTTCTTTTAAAAGCTGTTTTTAAAGTTTCTACTGAGCAGAATTTAATAAGACACCCATTTTAACCTTTAAGGATCACGGGTTTTGTTTGAGCTGCTCGATGCGTTGCTCAAAACTTGGGTGTGTGCTTAACCAACTATGCTGTTCATCGCTTTCCTTGGCGAGTTTTTCGAATATAGAGATCATTGCGTCACTATTACCATACAGCGCCATTAGCTTGTTATGCGCGTACAAATCAGCCTCGAGTTCAGCTTGCTGAGAGTAGTTTTGGTTGATACCTAACATTGCGCCCTGCATCATAAGATCTGAGAGCGCAGAGATGTCACCCAATACGACACTCAAACTGACAAATACGATGGACGAGCTCACAAGAGATTCCATGACGTGATTATGCTCGACATGACCAATCTCGTGGAGTAACACTGCGCTAAGCTCTTGCTGAGTAGATGCCAGTTCGACCATGTTATCGGTGATCACAATGCTACCATCGGCCAATGCCATGGCGTTGGCTTTATCTTTCCACTGCCTAAATTCAAGTTTAAATTCACGTTCACTCGATGCATTGGTGCCAAGCAGTGAGACAAATAAAGCGCGAGTCTCTTGCTGTTTGATTTCACTTAGCTTTGACTCCGAGAATTCCGAGTTATCTAGCTCGTTTAGGCTTCCTTCGTCGATGATTTGGTAGATTTGTTTGGGCAATGAGGCCGAGATCTCTTCAGCGAAGTACGGCACGCCTTTGGTATAAAACTGATAACCACTAAATAAAACGACCACTACTGTGGCCGCTATAATCCAAAGCCACTGCGTTTCTTTAGACTGTTTGACTCTGTTGTGTATCTTTGAGCTCATCTAGTACTTCTCGCATTACATCGATGTTGTATTTTCTCACTATTTTTTGGCTGTTAAATAACTGAGGTAGCTCAATTAAACACACTAAAATTAGCAGAACCCAGCCATAAAAGAGAATAAATACAAGCCCCAATAGCATTAAGGTGAGGTTAATTACACCTCGTGCTGTTTTACCCAGATAAAAGTGATGTAAACCTGCGGCAAAAAAGTAATTGAGTACGGCGTAAGTATCAGGATCTTTTACTAGCTGTTCTTCAAGTTGGTAGTACTGCTTGCGCGCTTCAGGACTTAGCTGAGCAACTTGGTTTCTTAACGATTCTTCTTGTTCTCTTAATGCTATTTCGTCCATGCAAACTCCTAGGATTGGTCACGGTAGGGGGTCTGACTTTACTTCAATACAATCTGGGTCATTACAGCGCTTGATACGACAAAAGCCGATACGCACGCCTTTAAAGAAGCCGTATTTTTCGATTGCTTGATAGGTATATTCAGAGCATGACGGCGTAAAGTTACAACTTATATTGAAGTGGGTTTTTGCTCCACCATTCGCTTGATAGCGGCGAATGGCAGACAGAGCAAAGCGTTTAAGCACGTTTACGACCAAGTGTTAAGATCACGGCTTCACGGCTCCAAAATAGCAGAAAACGTTTGTTTTCGATAACTTGGAAAACAAGCTGCCAGCCATCTTGCGCTTCCATGTTTAAAGTTGCTTCAAGTTTTTTTAACGGTAATCCACTTGAGCCAAGTAACAGTGTGCCGCAGCCACCTTCAACTACATGGATAACTTTATATTCGTCGTATTGGGTCATAATACATCCCTGATTTAATTAGAATAAGTGAGATTTAATTCTATAGTAGCCAAGTAATCGCGACAATAGCGATTTCGTTGTTATTTTTTAATTACAACAAAATTTGATATTACTCATGAATAAAGCAAGATGTAGCCCCGAGTGACCACTCTACAACGGCTTCGGCATGAAGTTTGGTCGTGTCATAAAGAGGGACTTGAGTATGCACTTGTTGAACGAGCAAACCGATTTCTGTGCAACCTAAAATAATCCCTTCAGCCCCTTGTTGATAGAGTGCATCGATGATGTCTAGATAAGTTTGCCTTGAGCTCGCGTTGACTTCACCGCGACATAATTCGTCATAAATTATGTGGTGAACTAAAGCTTGTTGGTCCCCATCAGGTGTTATGACCTCAATGCCGTGAAGATCTTGTAATCGTGCTTTATAAAAGTCTTGCTGCATCGTAAATCTCGTACCTAACAGCGCAATGCGTTTTATGCCGTCATTTTTAAGTCGCTTCGCGGTTGCGTCGGCAATATGCAGTACAGGCAATCCTGACGCTGCGCTAATTTCATCTGAAATTTTATGCATGGTGTTGGTACAGATCACAATGGCATCTGAGCCGGCAAGCTTCAATGAAGTAGCAGCACCTGCCAAAATGGTCGTCATTTTCTGCCAATCACCAGCTGCTTGAAGCTCTGCAATTTCGGCAAAGTCGACGCTATACAAGCAAAGCTTAGCACTGTGTAGTCCGCCAAGCTTTGCTTTAACGGTTTGATTGATAAGCTGGTAGTAGCTTTGTGTTGACTCCCAACTCATACCACCAATTAGCCCAAGTTGTTTCATAGTGATTGCTCGTTATTTGCTGATAATAACGACAATAACGGATCTGGATTGAAACTTGAACCGTCAGCTTAGGGCGAGTTGCCGGTTTTTCTTACTCTTGAGTTTCTTACGCTTTCTTTGCCACCATAAATATAACCCAGTAAAGCCAAGCAATACGGGGGCGAGTCCCATAATGCACCAAATTATTTTACTGGTAAGCCCTGCAAAGTGGCCAAAGTGAAGTTTTCTAAAACTGTCGATTACCCTGTCTACAGTAGAGGCCGTTCGAATATCGTAGGCAAAGGTTTGTATACCAGACTGCGCGTCAAAACTAACCGTTGCTGCATAGTTACTAATGAACGGGTTGGCATCGGCGACGCTACCAAAAATGGTAATGTTGGTTTGCTCTGGCTCAAATGGAAATAGCCAGTAGGTTGGTTTAAGTCCGTTAACCGCACGATGGCTTTGGGTCATCATGGCATCAAAATCTAATGAGTGATTAAACATTGCGTGGCTGACAATATGGTGCTCATCTTCTTGGTGTTCAAAAGCCTCGTGGTAATACTCCACTGCATTAAAGTAAACGCCAGTAATACCGAGCGCGAGCAATACTGGCGCACTCCAAATGCCAATTACCTTATGCAAGTCGCTCATCATGACGAGCTGAGGAGCTTGTCGCCTAAAGCTAAAGAATCGCCGCCAAAAGCGCCGATATATCACTAAACCGGAAACACCGAGCAGGGTAAAAAGTATAGCCACAGCTAAACCGATAACGACACCCATGTGTGGAAAGGTTTTACTCACATCATCGAGTAGTAAGGTGTAATGTAGGTGAAGAATAAAATCGGTAAAGTCGCTGTGAATACCCACAGGCTCGCTTAGCATTTTTCCCGCGTAAGGATCTAGATACGTTTTAAACCATGTGTCTGTGCCATGCTTTAATAAATAGACTCTATCAGCTTCGTAGCCATCATCGAATATTTCCCAGCTACCAATTTCATAATTTGGATGGGTGTCTGCGACATAATTAACGAGCACCTTCATGGGCTGACGTTGGACGCCTTGGTCCTGATAAGTCAATGTTGCTTGCTTTGGAAGTAATAGGCTGTCTATCTCGAATTTAAACACCAACATGCTACCCGTGATTGACATAACGGCGAGCGGCAGTATCGCGATTAATGCCATTGCACTGTGCCATTTAAATAGTGTTTTACGCATTGTTTTCCTTTGAGTTAAAGCTAAATGAGAATGAATAAAGGGATGAATAAACAGGCTGAATTAACAAGGACACCCACCTTAATGCTTGCAGGCGCGTTAAGGTGGGTGTCCGTTTAAATCTTTCTGTCTATGTCCTTCCGTAAATTCTCCTAGATGAGTGACTAAAAGCGGTAGTGAAGACCAACATCGGCTTTGCGCTCTGCCCCCATCCAGCAGTTACTTTCGTCATAGCATGCGCCAACGTAACGCTTGTCACTGAGGTTACTAATGCTAAAGGTGAGCCTGGCTTGCTCGCTGAGTTCATAATCAAAGGCGATGTCAAATAAGGTATAGGATGGCACAGTATCAGAGTTGTATTTGCCAACATAACTCTCGCCAACATACCGAGCACCAACACTTACTTTAAGTGCGTCTAGCAGGCTTGGATAATAGTTCAACCAAAGCGATGCGGTGTTATCTGCAACCCACACTAAGCGTTTCCCCACCAAATCTTGGTCTAATTCATTTTTAGTGACTTTCTGGTCTAGATGCGTGGCATTGAACTGCACATCAACTTGTTCGTTAAAGGTGTGAGAAGCCTCAAGCTCAATACCTTTGGATTGGATTTCACCGGCTTGAGTTTTCGTGACAAAGTCTTTGCTGTTAATGATTTCGTTCTGCTTGGTGAGATCGAATAGCGCAAATGTTAGCTGTGTATCGCGAGATTGATATTTAACGCCAAGTTCCCATTGTTCTGCTTCAGTTGGTTTGAAGGCTTGTTGAGTTACGCTATCTTCTCCTGCAACGGGCTCAAATGACTGACTATAGCTTACGTAAGGTCGCCAACCAGAGTCCAGCTGATAAAGTGCGGCAATCCTCCCGGTGAGTTGGGTGTCATCAATAGTTGATTCCGTTTGCCACTCGGTGCCAGCGTAGTTTTTATCAGCAGTAACATCACTGGTGAAACTGTCGTATCTAAGACCTGCCAAGAGGGTTAGCGCTGATATTGTCACTTCGTCTTGGACGTAAAACGCACGGTTACTCTGTTCAATATCGTGCGCTTCGGTATAGAAGTTAAGTGGCAAAGCGCCTACATCAAAGGCTGCATAATTGGGCGCTGCTAGATTAATGTTTGGTGTGCCTGTCCCGAGTGTATCCCAATACCCTACGGTTGAGCTTAAGGTTTTGTATTCAAAACCCAAGAGTAAGTGATGTGATGAGTTGCCAACCGTAAAGTGAGTAGACAATTGGTTGTCTAAAACATAGCCATGTTGCGTTTCATCGGTTTTATATGCTGCACGGGCAAGTATGGTATCGCTATCTGCAATTAAGTTTTGGTTGTAGGTATTTTGCTGTAGGCCTTCTGCATCGGTGTAACGCCAGTTGGCAAATAAAGCCCAATTGTCGGACAAATTGTGTTCCAACTTTAGCCCTGCCATTAGCGTTGTTCTATCAAAATTAGACCAATTGATATCGCCTGCAAATGCATCGGCATCTAGATAACCGTAACTTGCACGCGTGAGCGTACCAACGCTATGTAAGGGAGTGGACGGTATAGCTTTGGGATCGTCTTGGTAATAAAGCTGTGTAGTTAAAGCCGTATCATGGCTCGGTTGCCAGCGCAGTGATGGTGCAAATACAGTGCGTTCTTCTTCAGTTGTTTTTTGCTGGCCATCACTTGTTCTTGATAGCGCAATGGCACGATAGCTCAGCTCATCGGTGATCACACCTCCATGATCAACGCCGATTTCTTTGAGCGCTCTGCTACCGACTCTCAGGCGGACCTGTGTTTGCTCAGTGCCATTGGCAAGCTTTGCGATTTGATTCACCATGCCACCTGGCGGGGCTGAGCCGTAAAGTACTGACGCTGGGCCTTTTAGCACCTCAATGGTGTCGGTGGCAAAGGCATCAACTTGAGGATATAAATTCCAAAGGTTATTGGATTGCAGTTCTAGGCCATCGTAATAGTTTCGATAAGATTCAAAACCGCGAATAGTGTATTGGTCAAAAATGGTGACCGTGCTGCGGCTTTCTGGTGTGATACCAGAAACATAGCGTAACGCAGCATTGACCGAGTCAGCTTGGCGTAGTTGCAGGGTATCTTGATCTATATGAGAAATAGAAAAGGGCGCGTTGATTGGTGCTAAAGACGACTTTGTTCCGGTACTTTTATATTGGCTGCCCTGAACTTCTATTCTTTCTAACTCATCTTTTTGGTTTTCATTGGCACTTGTGGTTTGAGAAAGCAGTGAGAGGCACACTGCAGCATAGAGCGTGTTAATTTTCATTGTTCTACTACTATGGATAATGAGAGTGATTCTTATTATATATATTTGCACGGTTCAGTTTTGTCTAAGAGTGCACTCGTTGTGAAATTTGTTTGGGAGAAAGAGAAAATAATTGCTTAAAACGACGGCTGAAGTGCGCCTGATTTTTAAATCCGCTATCAATAGCAATTTGATTTAAGGATGCAGAGCTATTAAGTAACTCAAAATAAGCATGAGTGAGCCTAGTGCGGATAAGATATTCACTGGCACTCAGATCAGATGCGGCAAATAGTTTGTGAATATAACGTTTTGACCAGCCTGAATGGTCACATAGCATGTCGATACAAAATGCTTCATCATTTGCATGTGTAGAGATGAGCTGTTTTAACTCCGCTAGCGGCGACGTTGGTAATTGAGTCGGCTGGCAAACACTTAGATGCAGTACAATTTCATCTTCAAGCCATTTTGCCGCTGTTAAATTTAGCGTTGTGGCGGTTAAGGCGCTTTTGAGTAATGTTGTTAGACCAGAGGGAATTGTCAGTGCTTGTCCATGCAAAAGCCGCTTGCCCGTTCGAGATACGAGCCAATTGATTGGAAAGTTGAAGCTAACAGCGAGGTATTGTGTCGGAAGGTGAAACACATGTTTTTGATTTGCTTCAAGATAGATTAGCTGCGTTAGATCAGCACGCTGTAAAGACTGTTCAGTCAACCACCAACCACTTCCTTCAGTGATAAGGATTAAACTACCATAGTTTTCAGGCATCATCGCCGCAGTTTGCGCAGTGCGATGGTAAATAATGCCATCGAGCTTTACTTGCGAGATGCTACTGGAGATGAGTGGTACTTCGTTGTGTAATTCACCGTCAGATACATGGTCATAAAATCCTTGATGTAATAATTGGCTGTAGAGGTCTAGTACAATACTCATTAAAAACAAAAGTGGCGGCTCAAACGAACCACCACTGTACTTGTTTTTTCAATAAACCCCAAACGAAATGAGATTTATTTGTAATAAAGCCAATTAGTAGCTTGCAACAAGCGTTACGCCAGAGAAGCTAGAGTAGCCACGCAATTTGATGTAATAGGTTGCACCTTGACCTGAACTTAAACTACAAGACTCGTTATTACCATTTAAGAACGGACGACAGTCATAGGTTGATGTCGTAGGTGCTGCACCTTTACGAACATACAAGTCTGCATCGCCAGAGCCGCCAGAGCTCGCAACTGTCAAGGTTACATTTGCTGGAACATCAATGGTGTATAGTAACTCTTGGCCAGATGAACCGGCAAGACCACTTACTGGAATGCCATTTTCTAAGCAGTTGCTACCACAGCCACCAGGATCTGATGAGTAAGTGCCAGTGAGCGTTGCATTTGCATACGCAGAGTACCCATTTAGCATCACATACCAATCACCAGCAGTCGGATTAGTGAAATCGCATGATTCATTGTTACCGTTTTTATAAGGGCGACAAGCGTAACTATTCAGCGTTGGCTGTGTGCCTTGCTGTACATACAGGTCGGCATCACCAGTACCACCAGCAAGTGAGAAGTTCAGCGCGCTAGCGCCTGCTGGAACAACCAACTTATAGAAAGTTTGCTGACCAGATGCACCAGATGCACTGACGCCTTGGCCGTTAACTAGCTCTGTGATTGGATCTGGGTCCGGATCCGGATCAGTGCCATCAGCTAGCGTATAAAGTAGCTCGTTAGGTGAACCGCTTTGTGGGTTAGAGACTTTACCTTTTGATGAGCGTTGGCTCAGCAAGCTATCAATTTGTGATGGGCTTAGACTTGGGTTTTCATCCAAATATAGCGCAACAGCACCCGCAACGTGTGGCGCGGCCATCGAAGTACCACTGATGGTGTTGGTTGATGTATCTGAGTTATACCAAGCTGAGGTGATGCTTGAACCCGGTGCATAAATATCTAGACAGTTCCCATAGTTTGAGAAGCTAGAGCGGGCATCGCTGCTTGTGGTTGAACCCACAGTGATTGCATCGGCTGCACGTGCAGGTGAGTAATTACAGGCATTGCTATTGTCATTACCTGCCGCAACAACAAAGCTAACGCCTGAGGCAACTGCGTTATTTACTGCGTCATCAACCGCTTGAGAAACGCCACCACCCAAACTCATGTTAGCAACGGATGGGCCTGATGCATTGTTTTTAACCCAATCGATACCAGAGATAACGCCTGAATATGAACCCGAGCCGTTACAACCCAATACTCTTACCCCAACAATGTTGACGTTTTTTGCTACCCCATATTCACCGCCACCAATTGTGCCCGCAACATGGGTACCATGGCCATTACAGTCTGTTGCATCATTGTCATTATCAACAAAGTCATAACCATGTGATGCACGGTTACCAAATTCATTGTGACTAATGCGAACACCGGTATCGATAACATAGGCCGTTACGCCAGTACCATCAAAATCATAATGGTAGTTTGAGTTTAGCGGTAGATTACGTTGATCGACACGATCTAGACCCCAAGTAGGGTTAGCTTGGTCGCCGCTTGCTGTGATAGCGGGGGTCACTGTAACCATTTGGTCTTGTTCGATATAGTCAATATTAGGGTTATTAAGAAGCCCTTTTAGTTGTTTTGCAGATGCATTAATGACCACACCATTTAGTACACCACCAAATTCTTTTGTAATGCTTACGTTATGTTTGTTTTCTAACGCTTTTGCCTGCTTATTAGCGAAGGCCGCAATTGCTTTGCTGTTTTGAACGTTAAGGACTGAAGGGGTGCTAAATACAACGATGTATTGATCTTTAATTGCTTTGTTTGATTCTACGCTAAGTATTTTAGCGGCTTGTGCGTTGACTGAAGTCAAACCCGCTAATACTGCAAAACTAATAGCACTTAATTTACGCATTTTGTTGTTCCTTGCATGTTGTTTTGTTTAATTGTGTTTACCAATCTCAAGGTTATGAACTTATCTAGCTGCTGTAGACGCGTTATTCACTAAATTTCAACGCTTGGTTGCGTTTGTTTTGTGATAGTGAACAACGCCAACTAAATTAAAATTGCACATAATTTCGACTGGTTACACTAGGATAGAAGTAAAGCTTAAAAAATAAACAAAAAATACAAAAAAAATTTACAATGCGTATTTTAATGCATAGATTAGCTGACCAGATAAGCGAGAGGTTTGCTCCTGCTTTTTATATTTTACCAATAAATACATGTGGTTAATTTTTATTTTAGGGAGAGGTAACACTACAAGGAAAGGGGAATAAATAGGCTGTAAAAATTCCAAATGAGTATAGGGTATGTGATTTTTGTTAATTTATCTTTACATTTAGGTTCGGTTTTTGACTTTTGAATTGTTAACAAGGACAAAACCAACCAAGGTGAAAACCATGCTTATTATTAAACCTGGTTGATACAGCTTTAGCTTCTCTTTGATCCTCATTTTCTATGCCGATTTGTTGAATATCGCGGTTATATAGCAACTTTAAAGCCACTAAACCATCCCAAGTTAAGCCCTTTTTGCAGTAACTGCATCACCATTGCTGTGCCTTGTGCTAAATCATCACTTTGCTCGGCCGCGTATTCACAAACAAAACTAAACGGCAGTGCATTCTTCATGCTTTGTAGACAAGCAAATTCTGCTTCCGTTAACGAGTGATACCCTGTGCGCATATCGCGCTCTCTGGCGAGTATCCAGTAGTTTGGTTTTGTCGACACTTCAGGGACCGGTGTACTGTTCTTTAGCGCTTGCCAGCAGTCAACCGCATTATGTGTAAATCCTAATAAATGAACGCTAGGGTGAAAAGTAAACTGCAAGTTTGGAAATTGTGCTGCTGCAATTTTTTGTAGGTGCACAAGTCCCAATTGAGGCGCATCTTCTGCGTCAAATGCACTGAGTAATGTACGTTCAAATTGTGCGATTTCAGTGAGAATAGGGTAGAGCTTAAATGGCTCAAATTGACTTAAATATTCAGGAAGCGAATCGCCAAACTGGCGCAATGAGGTCGAACGTGAAGGAAAGTGCTGTAGATAGCCCGAGAACATCTCATCAAACAGGGCATCACCCAAATAAAAGCCAAGCATTTCGTGATCTTGTTCTAACACTTTTTTTAATCTGATGTGGTAAGCGTTAGTGTATATTTGCGCACGTTGCGCAACATTCAGGCCACTTTGATATTCAATTTCAGCCATTAATTGGTTGTCATCGCCTTTTAGCATTGTAATAAAGGCGTGTTGCAGCGCGGCGAGATCAGCCATATGTTCTCCAACTGCTAGGGGCTATTCCTTTGGCCAAGTTCAGCTCTTGTAACAATCCCGCGAGCTCAGGAAAGTTATCATCACGCTCAATCATGGTGTTAATGGGAGATCTGTTTTGAGTATATTGTCGATATAAACTCCATACCTCTTCGCAAATTGGTTGGTCGTGCGTATCAACAATATGGGTCCCAAAATCGCTATGGCCGGCCAGGTGGATTTGCGCGACTGCTTGTGTTGGTATGGCGTTTAGGTAAGTTATTGGATCGAATTGGTGATTGCGCGAGCTTACATATACATTATTGATGTCGAGTAATAACTGGCATCCGGTACGCTGGTGTAATTCGCTCAAAAACGCCCACTCTGTCAGCTCAGATTGTTTGTAGTTTAAATAACTTGAGACATTTTCAAAGATCATTGGACGCTCAAGGTAATCTTGTACTTGATTGATTCTTGCGGTGAGATGTATCAGCGCTTCTTCAGTGTAGGGAAGTGGCAATAAATCATGGCTATTAAATTCGCCTAAGCTGCTAAAGCAGAGGTGATCTGACACCCATTCGGGTTCAACCCGTGCGATGGTGCGTTTAAGTTGCGCAAGGTAATTCATATCTAGGGGCGAAGTACTGCCTATCGACATCGATACTCCGTGCATCACAATGGGGTAGTGCTCTTTAATCTGCGAGAGGTAATACCAAGGCTTGCCGCCGTCGACAAAGTAATTCTCAGAGATAATCTCAAACCAATCTACATGTGGCTGAGTGTCGATAATAGCGTCAAAATAACACGTGCGTAGGCCAAGACCAAAGCCCAGAAAGGGTACTGACATAATTGCGCTCTTTTAATGCATTGTGCGTGTTTATCTATTGCAATAATAATCTTGATAGATAAACACGCGCCGAGGTTAAAGCTTATTAGCTTTTCACTTTGCCACCAATGTCAGCACAGGCCTTTGCTGGCATGCTGACAAATCCAGTCCCTTTGCAAGAAGCGTGTCCCGCACAAGCATTACTTGCGGTTTTACAATCGTTATGGCCTCCGCAAACGTTGACATCGTGGCAGTGCACAAGGTCGGCCTTTGCGACACTGCCAACCCAAGTGTCTTTTTGATTGCCACCGACATCACTACACGCTTTGCTCGGCATGGCAACAAAGCCAGTGCCTTTGCAAGAAGCTTGTCCTGAGCAGGCATTACTCGCTGTTTTACAATCGTTATGTCCACCACAAACATTGACATCATAACAATGCACTAAATCTGTTTCAGCTGTCGCAGCTTGTGCGCTTGTAGAATTGTTCTCTGTGCTATTACAACCGACCAAACCCGCTACCATCATCGCCATTGCAGCGCCCGTTAATGCTTTCATGTTTTTAATCCTCTTCGTTATCTATTAACGTGCTTAGCTTCGGCCAAGGGGCTGCTTATCTTTCAAGTTTGTTTTTGCAGCAGTTTGATTGCCATTTATACAAGGCAGAGCCAGCGTAGCATAGTTGTTCTATGTAAGTCTGGCGATAACACAGTAGAAATGCCAATCAAGCGCTGCCCTTCGGGTTCACCTGAGTGTGCTTCGTTCTTTGTTGCTCAACTTTAGCTTAGCCCACTATGCGGCAAGTCGAGCGCCGCGATCAAAACTCACTCAGGAGAACAAAAATCAAACAGCAAAGGTAAGCAGCCCCTGGGATTATCGAAACGCAGTCACGTTATAAAAGACCTAGTAACCGCAAGATCCATTTCAGTGTAGAAGAAAAAATGAGGGATAAAGTTAAATCTTACGAAAATAGGAAGGCGTTAATCCCGTCCATCGCTTAAATGCACGGCGAAAATTAGTGATGTCGCTAAACTGTAAAGCGGTTGCAATTTGTTCATTGGAATAGCCTTGCTCAGTCACATAAAACATGGCTTGTTGACGATGCAGTCTGTCTTTTTCGTTAATAAAAGTAGTCTGATGCAGCTTGAGTTTGCGTTTAAAAGTTGCAGCGCTCATGCCCATCATTTCGGCGATTTGCTCACTATGATATTTAGGATATTTTAACTGTAAGCGGTGCAGCTGGGCGAGAAATCCACGCTGTGGTGAGGGCAAGGCTTTTAACTGCCGAGCCACTAAATAAGGAAAAGTGCCAATTTGTTGCTGAGCTAAAGCTTGGTTACTCATTACAACGGCAAAATCACTGTGATCAAAGCTGTAAGCTAGGTGTATATGGCTCAGGTATTGCGCGACTTGTTTTGGCTTTGTATACGGAAACTGCAATGTTAATGTGGTTTCTGGGCTGCGCCACTTAAGGTAGCCACAACAAAGGCTTGCCATTGCTTCGCATAAAAATCGCGTGACCGCAGGCTTACCTTCTGCAATGGCGGGTGAAAACAGTAAATGGCAGCTTGTTTCTGTCTGGAGTTTTCTAATGTGGTAAAAAGGCAGTATATCCAAACCTTTAAGCAGTAGAACTTTGAGCAATTGTTGTATGTTGTGGCAATTAAATAACAGCTCGGCATGGTGACTGATTAGCGTATTAAGTAGGTATTGGCCGTAAATAAAACTGACTTCCTGACAGCTCGCCTGACTGACAAGGTTGCTTACTATTGTTTCAAACTGCTCATAACTAATGAAGGTTGGGTTAGCGTGCAGATCGGTATAAAACAACTTACTGCCTTTCAAAATGACGTCTGCATGTACACCGCGCTGGGAAGCCAACTCCACTAAAGGGAGTGCAAAATAGCGACTCGCAAGCTGTTTTGTTTGACACTCAAAGTAGGACATTAAGCCGCAGCTACCTTGGCCTGATTCAGCTCGTTCACAAGCGCTGCTATCAGAGATTCAAATTCACAGT
The DNA here is from genome assembly GCF_022347905.1 of Pseudoalteromonas sp. Of11M-6. Classification (NCBI taxonomy): domain Bacteria; kingdom Pseudomonadati; phylum Pseudomonadota; class Gammaproteobacteria; order Alteromonadales; family Pseudoalteromonadaceae; genus Pseudoalteromonas; species Pseudoalteromonas sp. Of11M-6. Next base: position 13,103 of record NZ_JAKRFW010000040.1, read on the forward strand.
GTTTGTCATTAACTTCGATACAGCTCCATCTCACTGCACTATATTGCGGCTGGTTTTCACCATCATCATAGTTGGCATGGCGAGCGATAAATTCGGCCGCACGATTGGCAAAAGCTTGGGCTTGAACATGGTTGGTTTGTGGGTGAACGACCACAAATTTATCTGCCGCAAAACGACATAGCAGATCACTCTCTCGCATGCTTAAAGAGAGCATATCGGCAATATCGCGTAGTAACTGATTACTTTTTTGCATACCATGCTGGCGAGCGTAAGCGGCAAAATCACATATATCGAATAGCGTTAAGCAAAATGGGCTATTGCCATTGGCAAGGCGAGATTGTTCGTGGCGAACTTGATTTTGCATATACTCTACGCTGTAGAGGCCGGTGACAAAGTCGGTCATGCTGTGGTCACGATAAAAGCGCTCTTTTTTCATTAAGGTTTGATTGAATATGCTTTGTTCTTTATACCAGTAATAGGCTGAAATACTCATCAGCACCATGCCAAAGCAAGCAGGGATCGCTTCAAAACTGGTTAAATAATGGGGCGTGAACACCACCATCTCATCTAAAAAATCCCACAGCATAGAAACATACATGGCACTCAACCCTGCAAACAGTAGGTTAGTGACGAGTCCTTTTGGTCGAGTGAGCAAGGTCACCGCTATCCAAATCAGTGTCATCAGCGTGAGGCCACCTTCACCAACGCTATCGAGCCAATTGACGTCCGACAGTGGTCGCAATACAGAGGTATAGGCCGTGATGGTAATGGCAACCAGTGTAAGTACCACCAGTAGCAACCACCGCGATTGATGCAGTAAAAAAGGCTGAAGTTTCATGTTTGTCGTCTAGTCAAAATGTAGAGCGATATAGTAAAAACTTGCGCTTGGTGCTGATAGGGTCAATTTAGCTCAATAAAGGCGATGTTTTTATGACAAAAACCGCAATACTTTTGCATTACAACAGCTAGCAAACCGATTGTTATTCAGAGTTCAGGTTAAATATCGTTGCCAAAATTCTAAGGGTTGGGGGGTCATATCGGCTCAAATTTACGCGTTCGGCTGGCATAAACGCCCTGTTATAGGCTGCAGCGCACTCAAGTGAAATAAAAGCGTCACGTTTTCGCATTAGGGTAGCCGCGACGTTTTAGCGGGGCGCTAAAATTCTACTCAACCTGTGCGAGCAAATAATGAAAAAAAATCTACCGACTAGCTTTACACTTTCTGCCGTTGCGATGATCTGCGCTGGACTGACGTTAAGCTCAGCTGCAAATGCTAACACCCTAACAGGGCAAGTCAGTTCCGTATCGAAAAAGAGCCACTTTCAAGGGGCTAAAGTGGTGATCAAAGAATTAGACAGAACCCTTATCTCTGAGCGAGATGGTCGCTTTACCGCAACGAATGTCCCAGCGGGTAATTATACGCTTGAGATAAGTTATCTTGGCGCTGAAACCGTGACTAAAAGCATCACAATTACTGATAACCAAGTCACCGATGTTCAAGTACAGCTTGGTTCTCAAACGGGCCAAATGGACGATATTATTGTTGTAGGGCAAAGAGCTGGACAAGCAGGTGCATTAAACCGACAAAAAAATGCTCTGTCACTTAAGTCGATCGTCAGCGCGGATTCCATCGGTCAGTTGCCGGATCAAAACGCAGCAGAAGCACTGCAACGTCTGCCTGGACTTTCTATTCAACGAGATCAAGGTGAAGGCCGTTTTGTGGCAATTCGTGGGATCGACCCAAATCTAAACAACGTCACCATCAATGGTGCAAATGTACCTTCTCCTGAAGCCGGCGTGCGCTCGGTGGCGATGGATGTCATCCCAAGTGAGTTAGTGCAAAGCCTAGAGGTGAGCAAAACGGTTACACCGGATATGGACGCATCGGCTGTAGGCGGTAGCATCGAAGTAAAAAGCCTCAGTGCTTTTGACCGAGAAGGGCAGAGCTACAGCGTGACATTACAAGCGTCACACAATGAACAGGTGAGCGAGACCAGTCCAAAGGCGTCGTTTAGCTTCACCGATATTTATGCCGCAGGCAAAGAGTTGGAAGTTGGGGTTGCAACGGCGGTATCTTGGTTTGAGCGTGAGTTTGGTTCTCATAATATGGAAACCGATGGCGGCTGGATGGAACTAGAAATGGACGATGTGAACTCAGAAGAAGAAGTGAGCTTTTTTGGTGCTGAGGAAATGGAGCAGCGCCACTATCGTATTACGAGAGAGCGTTTAGGGGCGGCACTGAATCTTGATGTGCATCACAAAGGGTTTAACAAATACTACTTACGCACGCTCTACAGCAAGTTTTCTGACGATGAATTTCGTCAACGCAATGAGTACAAGTTTGACAAAGGCGATGTATTTGCCGATGAGCTAAGTCAAAATGCGGCCTATTTCTCAGGTGCAGAAATGGATAGAGATACCAAAGACAGATATGAAGAGCAAAGCATTTTATCTGTGGTTTTGGGCGGCGAAAACTTAGTGCAGGATTGGTTTATTGAATACAGCATTGGCTACTCGAAATCAGATGAAAGCGAGCCAAATCGCTTGGATACCTCATTTGCTGGAGAAGACTTTGCGCTAGGGTATGTACTGGATGGTAAGACACCCACGCTTGCAGCGGATGAAGCTTCTCAGCAGCTTAGCAATTTTGAAATCGATGAAATTGTCTGGGAGAACAACCTAAGTGAAGATGAAAATACTAGCTTTAGACTGGACTTAACTAAAGACTTCACTTTACTTGGTCACAATGCGCAAATTAAATTTGGTGGTAAATATGCCGACCGTGAAAAGTTTAACCGCGTTGACGCCAAGCTATATGACGGCGGCTTTGATGATCTAACGGCGAAAGACTTTGCCGCCAATGAGCCTGAGTATGAGCTTGGGGCCTTTGGTCCGGGTTTAAGTCGCGGCCAGATCCGCGACTACTTCTACAGTAATCGCAGTGCCCTTGAGCTAAACCAGCTTGAAACTGACATTGAAACACAAGGTCGCTCATACACCAGTGAAGAAACCGTCACCGCGCTCTACGCCATGCTGACGGTCGACATTGATAAACTCAATGTTATTGCAGGCTTTAGATACGAAGACACAGATTATGCAACGAGTGGTAATCGTGTTGAACTCATTAATGATGAAGTGAATGACGTTGAGCGCGTCGAGATCAACCAATGGCAAGTTGAAGATAGCTACGACCATTTATTACCAAATTTAACATTACGCTATGAAATCAGCGATAAGCTGATCACCCGTTTTGCCTATACACAAACTCTTGCGCGTCCAAGCTTTGAAGATGCAGCAGCATTTCAAATCATAGAAACAGAGACCACAGAAGATGATGGCGAAATTGAAATTGAGCGTAAAGCCGAAGTCGGAAACCCAGACTTAGACCCATACAAGTCAACAAACTATGACTTCTCGGTAGAATATTACCCCGGTGCGATTGGCGTGTTATCTGCGGGCGTTTTTCACAAAAACATCGATAATTTTATTGCCAAAGCCGAGGTGCAAGATAACGGTCAGTGGCAAGGCTATAAAGAAGTTATTCAAAGTGTTAATGGCGGCGCCGCTGAACTAACAGGGGTAGAACTTGCGTACACGAAGAACTTTAAAAATGGTTTGATGCTCTCAGCTAATGGTACATTTATTGATGCTGATGACAATCTACCAAACCAATCCGACACCGTGGGCAACCTAATGTTTGGTTATGAAAATAGCCAAATAAGCGCAAGGTTGAGTGCGTCGTACAAGAGCAAAAGCTTTTTGTTTGAAGAGAACAAGCAGCGCGTTTTCCAAGACGACCATCTGCAACTCGATTTAAGCATGAAGTACTTTTATACCGAGCAAACTCAGCTGTATTTCAACGCGATCAATTTAACCGACGAGCCGATGAGTATTTATCAAGGCGACACTCGTTACAACTACCAATACGAAACCTATGGGCGTTCATTTGAGCTTGGAGTAACGGTAACGTCTTTCTAAGAGAGAAGTAGAGGTGGGTGTCCTTGTAAAAGCAAAAAGATGTATTGAAAGGAAGGATGTATTAAAAGGACACCCACCGTATCGAGCTAGGGTCTTAGGTATAGGATGTATTAAAAGGACATCCACCTTATTTATATGCAGGAGGATGCAGTGGTAACACTGTGTCGGTAACAATGAAAATAACATCAATAGCATTACTATTCGCGCTTAGTAGCACAGCGCAAGCCGCAGAAAATATTAACTTTCTGGCCTTTGGTGATGGCGGCTATCACCCAGATTATCCAAAAACGAAGCACATTAAATCGCCTAAAAATAAGGCCGAGTTTATTGCTGCTGAAAAGGCGGATTGGTTAGAAGAGCATCGCCCGCTCGAAGAGTTTAATCATGCGCCTATCTATGTTTATCCGGGAACCGAAACCGCAACGGAGGAAACCGGTGCGTTGGTGGTTGGACAGGCAATGGCCTCTTTGTGTGAGAAAAAGCCATGCGACTTTGCTATTCAGCTTGGTGATAATATCTATCCTGATGGAGCGGCGGCTAACGATGGCAAGGACGACCAAAAGCGTATGGATGACTTGATTTTAGGGCCGCTAAAGCCGCTCCTTATTCAAAACCCAGAGTTGGTCGTGTACTCAGCATTAGGCAACCACGATTGGAAGACGTCTCGTCGCGGCGTGAAATTACAGACCGAGTGGATGGCTAAGCAAGCTAATTTTCACATGGATGGCAAAGGTTATTACAGCTACACCTTTGGTGAGACAGGCAATAATGTCGAGTTTTTTGTACTTGATACCAATATGTTGCTCTCTGGCCAGCATTATTACGAAATTCCACTAAAACCGGACGGTAGTGAACAGGGACTGGCGAGTGCACTGGCAAGCGGACAAGCTGAAGTAGAAGACATTGAGAAGCACGAGCAACCTGTAAATGGGGAAGATCACAGGCAATTGGCCTGGCTTGCAAATGGGCTTAAAAACTCAACCGCAAAATGGAAAATTGTATATGGACACCATGTACTTTGGTCTATTGGTGGCACCAAATATGACGAAGCTCATGTATTACGCCGCTTAATCTTACCCGAACTATGTGAGTACGCAGATGCATATATTGCAGGCCATGAGCATGATTTGGAGCTGTTAACGGACGACTGCTCGCGTGTACTTCCCGGAAACACAAAGCCTAAGTTACCACTTATTATCAGCGGCGCCGCATCAAAAATGCGTGGCACGCATACACCGCTTGCTAACTATCAAGAAAAGCGTTACCCAGAGTACGAGCTAGTCTGGAATAAAGCTTTTACTTGGGGCTTTGCGCATATCGAATTAGACAACCAAAAAGACATGTTAAATGTGTCGTTTTACTCAACGCCAAACGATTTAAGCGGTCAGCTGGTGCCAGAGCAAAGCTTTAGCTTCGCTCACCGCAGTAAGTAACGGATCAGCAGGCGATAAACATGCGGTTTTAAGCATTAAAAAAGGGTGAAATACAGATTAAATGTAATGCTGTGTAATTGATAACTTCCGTTTTGATGAACTAGATTTAACAGGAGTTTTACATCTTAAGGAAAGCATCATGCTACCGTCATCAATTACACGCACTAAACTTCAACTACTTGGAATATCATTATTGCTTGCTACAAGTACATTGGCTGCGCCAAGTGCGCTTGCTTACTCGAATGATACTTCTTGTAAACCGAATAACGATTGGTTTGGCAGCCCTGTGCCAAATCCTCCTGAAGGTGCAAATAGTCCGTTTGCATTTAAAGATGGTAAAGATCTTTCGACAAACTGCGATTTTCATCAGTGGTCGTGGAATAAGTTTCTCTATTTAACGCAGCCTGACAAGCGTGCTCCTGGTGGCTTGTTGATGTTTGGTTCTGGGTTTTGGCAGGTTGATAATGCGCTAAAACCTTATTTTGCCCCTTGGAATGATTTATTAAATCCAACTGGACTTCGCCCCGCAAATGTGTTGATCCTTGAAGATATAAATCAAGCTGGATCAGATGGCGTTATTTACAGCAAGTTTGGTGGGACGCCCGTACATTATTCGATCCACGTTAACGATACTTATATGAAGTCAGCAACCTCCCACCCTAAAGCAGATAGCAAAGCTGAATTTGCTGTGGGGTCGGTTGAGTTAAAGGTTGCTTGGATGGATGTCAAAGCGCTGCAGCAAGTCTATCCAAAGCTTGATTTAGCTGAGCATTTTTATATTCGTAAAGCGGTTTACCAAAAAGACAATAAATATAGCGGTACGGGAGAAGTGGCGCTCGTTGGCATGCATGTTGTCGGTGTGGTTGAAAATCACCCAGAGTTTATTTGGGCGACGTTCGAGCATAAATTGAGTGCACCAGATTACTATAGCTCTGAGGGAAAGTTTAAGAAAAGCACGGCTTACTTACAGCAAGATAAAGTAGTGAGTAACAGTCATGATCTGCTATTTTATCGGGGCGGAACAGAAGTGCAAAATGCACATTTAACGTATCCAGCTTCTGAAACTACGACCAACACGTTTCGGTTATATCAATACGGCGTGCCAAACGGCAATCCATATATAGCTGGTAATAACCCTGAGCTGGTGGGGAGTCAGACACAACAAGCTCAAGATGAAACTAACTTCAATAATATTACTGAACTAAATAGCTTAGTGAATGTAAAACTGGAACAAAAGAATCCCGTTTGGAGTAACTACTTTTACGCCGGATCAATCTGGCTGAGCACGCAAGATTACGATTTTGCAAATGGCATTAGTGGCGATATTGTGGGTAAGGGAGCCAACGAGGCGTTACGCGGCTCATTGGCGGTTGCCAATATTACTATGGAAACTTATACCCAAACTTCCATCGATAGTGATGTAACAGGCAGTGAGCCACAAATTAAGTCGTCTAACTGCTTTAGTTGCCATGGTATAAGTGCAGGTAAATCAACGATGCAAGTAAGCCATATTTACAACAACTATTTAAAGTTAATGCAAAAGAGTCAGTAAATCAGGTTTCCTGAATGCGCTCAGGCTCATAATAGTAAGCCACCGATTTTTGCGGTGGCTTACTATTTCAAGGAGTTTAATCAATTTGCTTTATGGGTTGCGTTATCTTATGCATTAGAAAGAACAAAAGTCCTATAAAAACGATATTGATGAACGCCATGATAAGGGCTACTTGATCCTCTGAGTGCCCGCGAAAGTCAGACAGCAAATCAGCAAAGATAAACAGGCTATAAAACGTACCTGCTACATTTAAGCCCCATCCTACAAAACGGGATGTCTTTACAAGCTGAGTGTAATCGCTAAGCTTTGCCATAATAAAGTGATACCCATACATCACACCAACGGCTGCCATCATTAAGCCGACTGCTGCATTGTCGCCTCGTTTATTTAAATAATATGCATCGAAACATAAAGCACCAACTGCAAAGATGCCTATCAAAATAACAATGGCTTTAATCAAAAATTCAGCGACTGGGTTGGGCTCTCGCTTTGTTGAAACTTGAGATCTTGTCATCGTGACTTGCTGACCATTCCGTATTACTTGTTGCGACTGTTGTTGATAAGCTTGACCATATTTGGGTTGTTGATTTTGCACACTCACATCACTGATTGCACGAGTGGGCGTTCCTTCATCTAGAATATGCTCAACGCATTTCTTAATTAACTTTTTTATTGTCACAAAAACTCCTTGTCATAGAGATTAATTCGAGTATTACCAAAACTCTTTATCTAGTTGGCGGTTATTTTTTAGGTCATAAAAGGGGGCTTGATTTACTAAATCTTCACCTAATATTTGAATATGGTCTTGGTGGTCAAGATAGGGGCTTTCTATCGTTTCTTGCCAACCTTTATAAAACGAACTTGGTATGGGCTGAGTGGTATCCATAAAACGGTGGATTTCACTCCACAACTGCACGCTGCTGTCCATATCCTTTGGCTCCCAATCGGTTGAATAAAGTGTCTGGCGCTTAAGTGTTTTTGGGTATCGCTGTGGGGCTAAAAACGCGAGATTATGCCTCACACCTTTACCCGAGGAGACCTTTACAATATACAGTTCAACTTCATCAAGTGTTAACGAGAAGCTCCCTTCGTTATTGCCAATGGGAAAAGTGACAAGGCCAGTATTTCGGAAGAAGTCTACCCGTAGTATCTCAGATGTATGGTGTTTAATTCTGTGAACTCGATAAAAAACGAAGCTTGCAAACGCCACTAACCCAATCATAAGGTAAAGGATATGAGGCTCAGACTCTTTCAGATATACGGGGAGACAAACAAGCGCAAATATTGAGGCCATATAAGCAAAAACGATATTCGCAAGTTTCCCTGCTCGCGCAAAGTCAGCTCCGCCTAATGCGATACGTAGGTTCGATGAGAGCACGTTATTATCTTGCAAGACAAAGTCTGCTTTACTATTTACAGCCACTTTTTGCATGCCTTTACTAATGTTAAAGTCTCGTGGTATCGAGTCCTCTATTTTTAGTAGCGGTGTTTCTTCTATTGGCCGATCATGCACTACCTTATCTACAGGTGCCGAGGGAGTTAACGTTTGCGTCTCCTTTTTACCCTCAGTTTCCATCACCTTTTCAACAATTGTTTTTACCAAAATAGCTATAAAAGCGAGAACTGATTGATTGGATTTTAACTTGTCTCTCATGGGTAGCCTTTAGTTAATTTAGGAGTCGCTGCAACACACCAGCAGGGCTCATGCCATAATCTTCGATTTCGACGTTAATGACTTGCTCAGCCCAAAGATCTGGCTTATCTATCTTTCCTTCTTCGTCTCTTTCTGACGCAGGTAACTTTAACTCTTGAGATGAACCTGAGTATATTGTTGCTCCTTTACCTCTAGGATATTTTCGACACCGCATTCTAATTTGAATTTTAGAATGATTGAATTTATCAAAATAGGGATAAAGAGCACTTTCTTCAAATTCAATAATTAAACCAGTTAAACTAGAATTAACGAAGATATTGGTATTTTGCCAAAAGTAATCCAACGCCGTTTGAGCTTGTCCTGTGGGTGCAACAGCAATTAATGAGCTCCAAGGTTTTCCAGCTAATAGTGGGCGAATGTCCAGCTGAATGTCTAAGTAACCAAGCTCTGATTCTGGAATATGACCTGGTATTTGCACATTAAACTTTGCAACTTGGAACTTGCCTTTGGAGGTTACCTTGTCATATATCCGAGAAGGTGTGTGTAATTGTACAACAGATACGTCGCTAACTATTTTTGGAGAAAATAACTGATCATAGAGACTATGAAGTGCATATTCAGGGTTTGTCTTCCAGCAGTAATAGGGGTTATCACCAAACCAATCACGCTCGCCACCCCCATATGCGTCACTGCCCCAAGGGCACGCTTTAATCCAAGCTTCCAGCGGTTCATCGCGTAATAGATAATAAATACCATATCCAAGTAATACCAGAATGAGTCCTACATAGCCCAGTTTACTCATGGGGTTTAAAATAACGCCTCTGGTGATCGTGGCAAGTATGGTTGGCGCGGTTTCAACTGCTAGCGCGACAAAGCCTGCTGTTGCAATACTGAGGCCTGCAGCGCCACCAGAGTCACCGCGTTTAAACGCGTAATAGGCATCAAAGCCTGACAATCCGGCACTATATGCAGATGCTAAGAGGTTTAATCTAGCTGTCCATGTAATGATGTTTGCTTTTTTTGCAAACTCAGGACCAAACTTACGAACGGCGCTGAGATTTCCTTTAGCCATTTTGTACTGTTGAAATTCTTGATATTGGCGCAGGCTAGGTAACCCAACTTTCATCTCTGTGACCATTGAGAGAGTAGAGAAATGAATCGCTGCTAGATCAGCAATACTACCCATGAAGTCAACGAGTTTTCTATCTCCACTCATATCCCAATTCAAAAAGGCTTGTCGAAAGTTAGCGACTTCAAAGATATATACAATACCGAGTATACCCGCCATTCCTCCCTTTAATGACTGCCCAGATACAGACTCCGTAACAGCCGCATTTTGCCATTTTTGTAAGTTTGCGAGCCTATCAGATAACTTTCTAAGTGTTGCATGTTGATTATCTAGCTCTGTTGCATACTGTTTTGCCTCTTCTACAGCCGTATCATATATTGCTTGGGCTGTTGATTCTGCTGACTTGGCTGAGACATCAGCACCAGTAATTTTTATCAAGTATGCAATGGATTTGTTTTTGCTTTCAATCGTTGTGATGGTTTCCGCTTGATTGAGAGACTGGGTTAGAAATTCAAGTCGTTTGTTTAAATTAAGTACGTCTTCTAACGATAGTTTGAGCTTAGAGCCTCTATATCCAACGTCTATTTTGCGTTTATTACTGCCGCGAATAATTTGGTTGAGTTCTTTAATTTGCTTTTCTGCAGCCAATTTTCGAGACTGAGGATCAAGTGGCATATACCCTTCAGGAAAGTCCCCGTTGAGGTAATCTTGCACTCTCATTTCCACTTCAACTAAATACCCAGGTGCTGAGATATCGACCAAGCGCATCAAAGGTTGCAGCACATCTGCTTTTGCATCAATGAGTTTTGCAAACGGATATTTCTTCCAAGCATTGTTTACCTTCACAAAAGAGTTGACCTGTTTTCTAGAACGACTGACGGCAACTTTTGCTTTAGCAAATTTAGCCTCTAACTCTCGTAGACGCGCACGTTCCAGTTCTAATTGTTGATCAAGCTGCGCTCTGCTCATTCTATGTTCTTGCTCTGTTAAGTTTTCAAGCACACTCTTCTTATACTCATATTCAGCACGCTTTTCTTGTAACTCTTTAAATGCTTTTGCTTTTTCTCTTTCAGCGTTGATAAGGGCTTGTTCTGACTGCGCTATCTCATGTTGTGTTGCATCCATTGCCTCTCGAGTTTGGGCCTTTTGTTCCCCAAGCGTACCCGGATGTGTAGAGAGGTTATAAGCGGCCTCTGGAATTTCGAATAAACTGCCTGCTAAACCCATAATCACTTGGGAGAGGCGGCGCCCCATTTGCTCACTCTCTTCTTGTGGCAAAATGGCTTCTTGAGCATGGATCTTTTGTATTTTGGCGCTAGTTAAAGGCAATGCAAAGCGATCATATTCCGCCTTTTCGTAGTCGTGTAGTTTGTCGCCTGTGGGCTTTGGAAACAAAAATTGGGTGATTTGCTTAGCTGGTTTTGTCGGGTGTTGACCCAGACATTGCAGGATAAAATCTTGCCCCTGATAGCCTGAACTTAACTCATGCCAAAACTCTTTGTCTGTATTAAGGTGTGCAAGCGGTGCGGCTGGGTGAGGCTTTAACGCGAGAAATACATCGGTGACTAAGTCGTATGCTTCAAAGAACCTCAGATCTGATTGGTAGGCATAGTCTTTAAAGCACTCAGTAAAACCTGCACTAAGAGATTCTTGATTTAAGAACTCGACTAGCTCGTCAGAGATTTCTGCAATGCGACGAGCAAGTTTTTGGAAGGCCTTTTCTTCCAAAAACTTAAAGAACTTATCTTCCTCTAAATGAGAAGTGCGCCAGTTTTTTAGTTTATTGGCAAAATCGACGGCGTCTTCATCAGATTCTACAAGAGTCTCTCCACTGCCTTGAATTTCAATGTCTTTATCTAAAATCGAATCGGCTTGATGGTAAAAAACCTGCACCATAAAGCTGGCGAGTTCATATTTAGCTTGTTGTTGCAGATCAATTTTACCGGTTGCACTATCTAACCCTGATAATTTGTTGAGTAAGTGCTGAATATCCGTGGTGAGATCTTGAATTTGTGAAATGAAATATCGAGCCACATGGACCCCGTCAAAAATCGGCACTTGGGCGATTTTATCGCGCTCTGGAAGGTGCAGCTTTTGATGAAGTGTCGGGGTGTTAACTACTTTGCCTTGGTCGTTATAGCCTGTGGCAAATTGCCCTAAGTTATCCAGCTTCGTCATGCGCTGTGCTCTGAGCGCTGCTGCATCTCCTGGGGCAGGGCTATGTCTTTCTTCGTCAGCGAGTGGTGTGCCGGTATTTAAGCGCGGATCCTGTTCATTAAAACCGCCAAACAACAAGATCTGTTCCCACGACCACTGTACTTCAGACCATGCGATTTCTACGCTTACTTCGTTGCCATTTAATTTATGCGGGACGAGAATGCTGCTGGTTGGCTTACAGGTTGCTGCACGTGTGCCTTGCGGTCGTGAGTTAGGTTTATTGGCCGACTTTTTCCAACTTAAAAAACCTTTTTGCCAATACAAATTCACATCTGAGAATAGCGCCGGGGCATCAAAGTCTTCGGGTTCGATAACTTGTAGTTCACGCCATAAATAGCCATCGACATAAATATAGATAAATCCGCTGGTTACTGGAGAAGCTGATTGTAGTTGCTGCTCTGGCGTGTCGTATAAAAATGGATAAATGTGCACCAGCTCAATGTCAGCATCGCTGCTTTGTTGGTCTACCGTGTTTGAAGTGTAAAGGGGGACCTTATAATAGCCTTCTTTCGTGCCGTCAACCGAGGTGTCTTTGAGCATCAAAGAAACCACTTCTTTGTCGCTTGCATAGCCCTCAAAAACAAGTTCTCTAAAATTACCGTTAGCATTGGTTTTGGTTGGTAAAGTGTGGCTCATCCTATCTTCACCTCTTCATCGCTAGGTTTGCTACTACCCGACACTTTTATATTGATCTTATTCGTACCGGCTTGGCTTAGTGGCTCTGCGCCAAGCACAACATCAAGGCCTGCAGGAGTCGCACCACCGGGCTGGTTCAAAGGTGCGGGGGGCGTATTTTTATTATTAGATACCATTAAATCTCCCTGCCGAACCGCTGGTTTTCCCTCGATGTAAACATCAAAGCTGCCTTGCAGAAACTCCGCTTTTTTACCCAATGTTCGACTAGCGATACCTTTTTTATTACCGGGTTGGTCTCCCGTACTTTTTGAAAAGTTAGACTTGATATTGGCCGCACCGTTACCTTGAATTTTTACTGAGCTGGCAACGCTTGCGGCGTCTGATGAGCGGGCGATGTTGCCATAAGGAATAGGCACAACCACTTTGCCTATCTTAGTCAAACAAACGTCTACTGTGCTTAACACACCGCCGCTGCCACTATGTACGGCGGTTCTGCCGTTAATGAGAACATTGGTATTTGACACGATAGCTGCTTGTCTGGCTTCGGCTTCAAAGTCTCTGGCAACATCACTCTCAGTTCCTACTTGCCAACCCAGTTTAAGGGTTACCAAGTCTAAGAATGCTTGTGGGTCGCTAATTGGCAGATTAACATCCATTCCCGTTATTGGCTCAATATGCGGTAGAACAGCCGTTTGGTTTTGTTCATCCCATTGTGGCGGGTCGATGATGTAGTCAGGAATAAACGCATTGACCATTTGGCCTAAGGTAAAATCGCCGTATTTGGCTCTTTCGATTTCTTCTAAAAAGGCTTGCTCTCCCGCAGCACGGTCGGGGAATATTGCAATACGATAGGCCTGTCCCAGCGCTTGATTTCGCTTTGCACTAATATTTAATGGCAGTAGGGCTGGATTGTTGTGTCGCCAAGAAGCAGAACCTGAGGTTCGTAATTTGGCAGTTTGCGCGTCGACATTGTATTGCACGCTCTGGGCTTCGTTGCCTGCACCGGCGCCGATAAAGCTCATTGTGTTGTCCTTAAATTATTCCTTTAGTCGCAGTTGTATTGGGTTTATCTAATACAAACGGCGTAATTGTTCCGCATTGTCTGCGCTTTGTCAAAGTGTGAATTATTGTGAGCGTTTATTAACGTGAGCTGTATAAAACAAGTGTGAGTGGCGATAAAGGAGGATGTGAGCTCACAAATGTAAAGTGGTTTGGGTCGACTTGGATTGATAGCTTCTGGGAGTTAGGCACAGCTTTCGTTGATATAGCCTGCGTCGCCAATAATAGCGATAACGTCGTCTTCTCCTTTGGTGTGTAAATTCGCCGTGTTATCCCTAAAACTTACTGGCTAGGTGAGAAAGAAGTCATTATTTCTCTTAAAGGCAATGAGTTCATCTATTTCTTATCTAAACCTCAGGTTATTTATCTATGAAAACTCTTTTTTCTTCTGTTAGATAAATGAACAATTTTGTTTGACCTTACCATAAGGGTAAGGGTTAGTGTCCAACAATGAGAATGAACGCGTTTGCGGAGATAGAAATGGACAAGGTAATAAAATTTAATGTATCAGGCATGACATGCGCCTCGTGCGTTGGCCGAGTTGAGAAAGCCTTAGAGAAAGTGTCTGGCGTTGTCAGTGCCAGTGTTAACTTAGCCTTGGAAGCGGTTTCGGTAGAGGGGAGTGCAGAGGTGTCGGCGTTGGTCAGTGCGGTAAAAGATGCCGGCTACAAGGTCGATACCAGTGAAGTGCAATATCAAGTTAAAGGCATGACTTGCGCGTCTTGTGTAAGCCGAGTGGAAAAGGCTGCGCAAACATTACCGCAGGTAATTAAAGCCGAGGTCAATTTAGCGACTGAAAAGCTAACCTTAACTTTAGTGGCAGAGTTACCGTTCGCTGAAATCGAAGCCAAGCTTAACGACGCCGGTTACACTGTGGTACAGTCACAAGCAGACCCTGATGAGTCAAGCGAACAAGTGGCAGCAATTCCCTTTTATCGCGCTGATTGGTTCCCGGCAGTGGCGTCACTGACGCTCACCTTACCTATGGTGTTACCCATGTTTGCCATGTTGTTTAACCAAAACTGGATGCTCCCGGCTTGGATGCAATGGGCATTGGCCACGCCTGTTCAGTTTTATTTTGGTGCGCGTTTTTATCGTGCCGGGTGGGGAGCAATAAAAGCGGGAACGGGGAATATGGATTTGCTGGTGGCCATCGGCACCAGTGCGGCGTATGGCCTGTCGCTGTATTTGTGGTGGACATTCAGCGGTGAGCATGGCGCTCCACATTTATACTTCGAAAGCAGCAGTGCCGTGTTGAGTTTGGTGCTGTTGGGCAAGTATCTTGAACACCGAGCCAAGCGACGTACAACCAGCGCCCTTAAAGCGCTTGAAAGCTTAAGGCCAACATCGGCTATGGTCTGGCGTGATAACAGTTGGCAAGAAGTCCCTGCTGGGGCAGTAAAAAGTGGCGAACGACTATTGATCAAACCTGGTGAGCGTATACCGGTTGACGGCGTTGTAGTTGAAGGTCACTCACAGGTAGATGAAGCGCTTATCAGCGGTGAAAGCGTGCCTGTTTATAAAGCACAAACAGATAAAGTTACTGGTGGTTCGGTGAATCTTGATGGCGTGCTTGAAGTGGATGCAACCAGTGTTGGCGCGGAATCAACGTTGGCAAAAATTATTCGTTTGGTAGAACAAGCACAAGGCGCGAAAGCACCAGTGCAAGCGTTGGTGGATAAAGTGAGTGCGATATTTGTACCAGCGGTATTGGTGATTGCAATCATTACATTTTTTGCATGGGGGCTCAGTACTGGAGATTGGCCAACAGGTATTCTGAATGCGGTGGCGGTTCTTGTTATTGCTTGCCCGTGTGCGCTTGGTTTAGCAACACCTGCCGCGATTATGGCAGGTACAGGCACTGCGGCGCGCTATGGGATCTTAGTAAAAGATGCTGGTGCACTGGAGCAAGCAACTGCCATCGATATGGTAATTTTTGATAAAACGGGCACGCTTACGATGGGCAAACCTGAACTTAGCAATATGCACACTTTTACGTATCATCAAGACGAGGTGTTACAGCTGGCGGCATCGTTACAGCAATACAGCGAACACCCGCTTGCCAAGGCTGTGGTCAATAAGGCACTGGAAAAGCAATTGTCATTACTTCCTGTAAGCGACTTTAAAGTGGTAGCGGGTAGAGGCGTTAAAGCACAATACCAAGATAAGACAGTCTATTTGGGGAGCGGCTTTTGGATGCAAGAGTTAGGCTTAACTTTGCCTGCGCTACCAGAAGAAATACCCGGCGCTTCTTTATCTTGGTTAGTGAGCCAAAATAGTGAACTGAGCTGCGAGTTTTTGGCGCTATTCTACTTTACTGACGAGCTTAAAGCTCATGCCTATACCGCGGTCAAACAGCTTAAGCAGCAAGGGATTAAAGTTGCAATGTTGACTGGAGACAGCCAAAGTAGTGCACAGTACAACGCTAAATTGCTAGAACTGGACGATTACAAAGCGCAAGTACTGCCAGAGCACAAAGCTGAGTATATTGCTAATGCCCAACAGCAAGGTTACTGTGTGGCAATGGTCGGCGACGGGATCAATGACGCCCCAGCACTGGCACAGGCTGATCTGGGTATCGCAATGGCAACCGGTACGGAAGTGGCGGTAAGCGCGTCGGCCATGACGCTGATGCGGGGCGAACCAAGCTTAGTGGCATCTGCTTTAGCGATGGCAAAATTAACCTATCGCAAAATCAAGCAAAATCTATTTTGGGCATTTATCTTTAATGTCATTGGCATTCCATTGGCAGCACTGGGTTACCTTAACCCTATTTTTGCAGGTGCGGCGATGGCGACCAGTAGTTTACTAGTCATTAGCAATGCGTTGTTATTGCAACGTTGGCAACCAAAGGAGTAAACGTCATGGAAAAACTGATCACAATCGGCGAAGCCGCGCAGCGTACAGGACTCTCGGCAAAAATGATCCGCCATTATGAAGCGAGCGGGCTACTAAAGTGCAGCAAAAGAAGTGAAGCAGGCTACCGGCTGTACGATTCACAACAATTACAATTGCTAGGTGTGATAAAGCAAGCACGAAAACTGGGGTTTCCTATTGCGCAGATCCAATCTTTACTCGATTTGTTACAAAACCCAGATCGTACTAGCCGTGAAGTCAAATCGATAGCGCAGCATCATTTGAATGAGATTGAGCATAAAATCAATGAACTTCAGCAAATGCGTGAGACTTTGAAACAACTGTCGGACAACTGTAATGGTGACGAAAATGCAAACTGTCCAATTTTAGATGGGCTTTGCCAAAATAGCCTAAAGTAGCCGAAGGTTAGAATAAGCAAACGTTAAATAGCCAGTCTTCATCATTGAAGACTGGCTATTTTTGTAGTTGCTGTAATGTCTCTGTAATCTGTTGTAACTCGGTGTAATAGATAAAATCACCACCCTTAAATATGCTTTTAAAGTAATAGCTTAAAGGAGCATATTAAAATGAATAAAGAACTAGATATTGCCATTGTGGGTGGCGGTGTATCAGGTGTCTATAGTGCATGGCGTCTGCAACAAGAGCTTGGTGATACACATCGCATAGGCTTATTTGAGTATAGCGATCGTATCGGTGGTCGTTTGTACAGTCGCACGCTTCCGGGGTTACCCAACGTCGTGGCTGAGCTTGGTGGCATGCGCTTTATTCCTGATGATCATGTGATGGTGAGTACGCTGGTGGATGAGCTAAAGCTCCAAACCAAAGACTTCCCAATGGGCTCAAAGCTGCCGTTATACCCTTCAAATGCAGAAAGCTCCCCTGAAGCAGGTAGTGAAAACAACCTCTTTTACCTGCGAGGGCAATATTTTAGATATCGTGATTTCGCCGAGTGTCCAGATAAAATCCCATACAAGCTTGAAGAAACAGAGCGAGGCTATGGACCGGAAGATCTTCAAGTTAAAGTCATGAACCTCATCTGCCCGGGATTTGCCGATATGTCTCTCGCAGAGCAGATGAAAGTCAAAGTGTTTGGCAAGGAAATCTGGCGCTTTGGCTTTTGGAACTTGCTTGAGCATGTGTTGAGTAACGAAGCATACCTTTTTATGAAAGAAGCGGGGGGCTACGATGCTAATGTGGCGAATGCCAGTGCGGTTACTCAGTTGCCTGCCACTGAATATAGCGATGATACAGTATTTAAGACCCTCAAAGATGGTTTTCAGGCGTTACCGCTGAAGTTATGTGAAGAGTTTGCAGCGGCACCGGGCTGCCTTGACCGCTGTAAGCGCGTTAATATGTTGCATCGACTTGCAAAAATTGAGCTGCATCATTGTGGCGAGTATCGTTATGAACTCACCTTTCAACCAACACAAGTGAACAGCAGTGGGAAAGTGGTTGATAAAGATGCTCCAGCGTACAGCGTTAAAGTGAAGCGGCTTATTTTGGCTATGCCAAGGCGCTCGCTTGAGCTGATTGAATCGCCGTTCTTTGACGACCCTTGGTTAAAAGAAAACATTCCGTCTGTGCTTATCCAAAAAGCGATTAAGATGTTTATGGCTTACGAGCAACCTTGGTGGCGCAGTTTGGGCCTTGTTGCTGGTCGCTCTGTCACTGACTTACCAATCCGTCAAACTTATTACATGGGCACGGAATGCGATCAAAAAGAATGCCTTGAATACGAGACCAACGAAAAAGGCGAACGGGTATGTAAAGTAGAGCATACCTATGGTGAGCCTAATACCAACTCGCTGCTAATGGCTTCTTACAATGATATTGGCACTATCCCTTACTGGAAAGGTTTAGAAAAAGGCGAGCATTACCAAGGCTATATGCCAGCCTATGGTGCACAAGGCTATGCCGAAAATGAGATAGTACCTAAAAACCAGTATCAAATTACCACTGGGATGGTTGAAGCGGCACATCGCCAAATTCAAGCGTTACATAATCAAAAAGCGCTCCCAATGCCATATTCTGCTATCTACCAAGAGTGGGGGGATGACCCTTATGGCGGTGGCTGGCATGAGTGGAAAGCCAATTATCGTCTCGATGAGATCATGTGCAGAATGCGCCACCCTGTTGCAAGTGAAGAAATCTATATTGTTGGCGAAGCGTACTCCTATGAACAAGGTTGGGTTGAAGGGGCGTTAAATACGGCTGAATCAACATTGGCTGAGTTCTTTGCTTTACCAACGCCTAATTGGTTATCCAAAGACAAAGCCCAGTATGAACAGTGGCTTGAGTCACACCACAACTACTTACCAGTAGATTGCCGTAAAGGTGGCTGCTCGTGTCAGCATTCAGCGCAGCAGCCAAATGCCAGTTCGGACACGCTGGACGAAGTCACTGAATTCGCTTATCGAGGTATTAATCATGAGTACCGCTAATTTTACGGTTGCTGACCATTTACTGTGGCGGTTAAAGCAGTTGGGCCTTGATAAGGTGTTTCAAGTGCCTGGTGACTATGTGCAAGAATTTATGACCGCACTGGACAACTTTCCTGGTATTGACGCTGTAGGCGATGTAACCGAGCTAGGGGCAGGCTACGCGGCGGATGGATATGCAAGATACCGTGGAATTGGCGCGGTGTCGGTGCAATACGGCGTTGGCACGTTCAGTGTATTAAACGCCATCGCCGGCGCTTATGTCGAGCGTAATCCTGTTGTCGTTATATCGGCAAGCCCATCGGCTGAAAACCGTGTAGATATTGAAGAAACAGGCGTGTTATTTCATCACTCTACCGGCGACTATAGCGCAGATAAAAAGGTGTTTGAAAATGTCACTGTCGCCAGTGAAATTCTTTCGGATCCCGCTTCTGCTCCTGACATTATTGACAATGCGTTACGCCTTGCCATGAGTGAAAAGCGGCCTATTTATCTAGAAGCATGGCAAAACGTGTGGGGCGCAGCTTGTGATAAACCAGATGGCCATTTAGTGATCCCAAGACCTGCATCTAATCCTACGATGATGGCAAATTTACTCGATAAAGTAATCAACCGACTCAAAGAAGCTGAGAAGCCGTTGGTATTATTAGGCATAGAGATCACGCGACTTGGCATACAAAGGGAAGTCGAAAACTTGCTCTGTAATCTCAATATTCCGTATACCACGACCACGCTAGCCAAATCAGTATTAAGTGAGGCGCAAGGGCTTGGGAAGAAGCTGTTTGTTGGCACCTATGCGGGTGAAGCGTCATGGCCTGAAACGTTTGACTTTGTTAGCAAACGAGATTGCATTTTAGCGTTGGGGGCAATATTCACTGATGACTACCTGACCATGTTAAAAACGCAAGACAACGAATTGATCCGCGTGAATATGGGCGAAGCAAGAATTGGTAACTGCGAGCGTTTTGGTGGTATCGATTTAGCACAGTTTATTGATGATTTAACGGTGTATGTTGAGCATTACCCGATGCAGCATCATGCGCTTTGCTCGTTGCCGGAAAACCCCTACTTGAAAAGTCCCGTACGAGATTGCGATACCATCAGCTACGAAAACTTCTTTTGCACATACCAAAAGCAGTTAGCCCAATGCCAAAAGGTGCGTGACTTCAACCTTATTTTAGGTGAAAGCTCTTCGCTTTATATGGCGGCTCGTTTAACTGGTATTGAAGAAAGTCGCTTTATTAGTGACGCGGCTTGGGGGTCGTTAGGTCATGAAACCGGTTGTTCACTCGGCACAGCTTTGGCTGACAATCGACGTAGTGTTGTAGTTGCAGGCGACGGTGGGTTTATGATGATGTGCCAAACACTGTCTACCATTAGCCATAATAAACTCAATACTGCGGTGTTTGTAATGAGTAACCAAGTGTATGCAATTGAGCAGTCGTTTGTTGATATTTGTGCGTTTACTCCTGCGGGCGCGTTTGCACCATTTGATGATTTGCATCATTGGGACTATAAATCATTAGCGAATGCGTATTCTGTTGAATATTTGCATGTAGAGACCGTCGCGGATCTAAATGGGGTTTTTGCTGCGCTTCATGAAAACCCATGTAAGCCGTACCTCATTAAAGTCAATATTGATAAAAAAGATCTCGCACCGGCGATACAAGATCTCGCCGAAGCCATTACGGGTAACAAAGTGGACGACTGTCCATGTGGAAATAGCACAGCGCAAGGAAACAACAATGCCTAAACAATCCAATAAACCAATCCCTGAATATCAGTTAGAAGAAGCACAAAAGCGTATCGACCGCTATTGGCGCGCGACACAAGGATTTATACTCGCGTTAGAAAGCAAGCATGGCTTTTCTGCAAAGCAGTTGCTTACTTTATTGCCAACGGGGGATACTTCGATGGAGCGCTTTAGAGAATATCAAGCTAAAGCACTTATCTTTAACACACGATTTCAGTTTTCGCCCTCGGTGATTGTGATGTGTAATAACACCGATGATGTAATGCGCGCCTATCAAGAGGCGATAGCGTTTAACTTACCCATTCGCGTGCGCTCTGGTGGCCATGATCACGAAGGGGAGTGTAGTGGCACAGATGTGGTGCTACTGGATTTAAGCGGTTTAAAAGACTTCTCCATTGAGAAAGAAGGCGATGACTATATTGCTCATATTGGCTCTGGATATCGCTTTTATCAATTAGTTCCAAAGCTTGCGGAATCTGGTTACAAGGATATTCCGCCGTTAACCATTCCGCACGGCACCTGTGCCACGGTTGGGTTAGCTGGGTATATTCAAGGCGGTGGTTGGGGCCCGTGGACGCGAGCAAAAGGGATGTGCTGTGAGTCACTCGTTGGTGCGACTGTTATTTTGCAAGATGGTTCGAGAGTTGAGGTATCTGAGACTGAAAATGAAGATCTCTTATGGGCACTACGCGGAGGCGGGGCGTTAAGTTATGGAATAGTGACGGAGTTTAGAGTCAAAGCTTTTGAGCTACCTGACGAAATCCACCGCTTTGAAATTAACTGGAATAATGAGGCGGTTGGCTCTACAGACTTAGCAACTTGGCAGCTGCTCAGCCAGTGGGAAGATGCGATTAACGATACGGGAAAGGGTACCGAGAACTTAGTTGGTACTAACCTAAAAATCAACGCGATCCCAGATGTTAGCGAGTGTGAAAAATCATCTGGTTACGAAAAAGCGTTGGCGCACCCAAGCACTATGTACGGTTATTGGCAAGGCTCCGAAAAGGCGCTACTTCAGTTTGCTAAGCAGTATTTTCCCACTGCTAAAGTGCAGGTGACGGGCACGGACACCAAGCAGAATTATAGCGAAGCATTGATGTCTGACTGGTCGCGAAACTCTTTGGCTAATCTCAAAAAACTGGGGTTAAAAGGGACGCTTGCCGCAAGCCTTGATGGCGAACCATTTACACCAGACTTCGACGCCCCAGCGCCACACAAGATCACCTCGAAGCTAGTGCGTGAGTCAGGTCTTACCGAACAAGGCAAGTTGGCGCTATTGCGTTCACTCACATCGCCTTTATTGTTTGCACAAAATGCCCCACTTGGACTATTTAGTTATGTCACTCTAGGTGCCATTGCAGGTAAGTTTTATGCTAATGATACTTGTGATGATGCTAAGGAACGTGTTGCCTTTCCTTATACTACTGCGCAGTATACCATTCAATACCAAACTTGGTGGAATACCGAGTTAAAATATGACGGCAGTTATGACAGCAAACGCCTTGGTCAAGCAAATCCAGTATACCGTTATGTAAACCGTGCACTTGATTGGATTGAAGTGAGCCGCGACACCACCATAGAAGGGGCATACGGCGCGTTTATCAGCTTTAAAGACGCATCCATCCCGACGCAAACCTACTTCCAAGAGAATTACGAAAAACTCATTGAAATCAAAGAGGAGTATTCGGGTTTCACAGTTAAATTAGACTGTGGTAAAGAGGTTTACGTCAACTTTAATCGCCTAAGAACCCGTAAGACAATTATTTAACAGTGTTAAATGTGAAGAGCAAAAAGCCAGTATCGGCTTTTTGCTTGGTTTCACCTTGAGGTAGGAGATGTTTTACACAGCGATCTTGTTGTTTTTATGTCGGGCTTTGGGCTTAGGTTAGAGGGATAAATTCTTCACCGAGTATTTGTCGAAGCACATAAACCCTCGGTGGGTAAACCACCTCCTACACGCCTATTTACGCTACGTAGTAGGAGCTGTTTTACACAGCGATCTTGTTGTTTTTATATTGAATTTTTGGGTGGTGAGATGAGGGGGATTTTTCATCCAAAATTCGTTAGAAAACATAAACTGCTCGGCGAGTGAATCGCCTCCTACAAGCGTATTTACGCTACGTAGTAGGAGCTGTTTTACACAGCGATTTTGTCGCTTTTATCATGTGCTTTACGCTGCGGCCTTGAAAGCATGTTAAATATCTAACACCACCACTTCCATTTGGTCTTGCGTATCATAAGGCTGGATCTGCATTTTTATTTGGCTCTCAGAAAGCAACTCCAGCTGACCTTCTGCGGCTTTGTATTTGCTGTGAACGACCTTTACTGCATGAATACCAAATCCGATTTCTCGCTCTAAGCGTAAAACTAAACCATATGAGGTGGTGGCTCCGCGGTCGGTTCGGTAAAGCACATAGTTATCGTCATTGACATTCAGTCGATTAAGTTCGGCAAAGGAGTTGTCAACGCCGCTTTGTTTGATCTCGGAATAATCACCAGCGGCAAAGATGAATACGATGAAACTCGGCACTGCTGCTGCCAAAGCGACTAAGAAGCCAGACACTTTGAGTAACTTGGTGCGTCGACATAACGACCACAGCAACACTGAAGCGGGCAAGATGATGGCCAGTATCATAACGAAAAGGTAATTATGCTGAGGAGCTGCAAATCTTAACTCCCAAGGCAAATTACTCATATTAAGGATGACCAGTAATACAACAATGACCAACGCAATACTTGAAAATCGTTTCATAAATTAAACCTAAACTACAACCAAAGTAAGTGATACCAAAAATAAACCTCTGGTTATTTAAACAAGCTGAATTTCCCTGTAAATTCTTTAAGCTCCGCGCTATCGCCAAACATGCAAATGCCAAAGTACTCTAATTCTTGCTCTGGTGTTTCAGCGGTGGCGCTTACTTGCTGTTCGGATGTGCCAACAATCATGGTATTTGTAAAGTCGGTAAAGGGGATGTTACGAGCCACAAGCTCTGCTCGCACTTTTCTGATTTTATTACTGTTATCTGCTTTAAGCACAATAAAAGGGTAGTGCGAAATCGAAGGGTGAATGCCGCCATCTTTGTCTTGATACGGTAAAAAGCAGAGCTCATCAGTATTACCAATTTGGTCAATGAGCCCAGCGGTCATATGGCCAAGCGCATTAAAAAGTCGACCAAGTTCAACTTTTTTATTGAGCACAGCAACAAATCGCTTCGAGTTTTCGTCCGGTAAAACGGAAAAATCAGTCATAGACTTCCTTGAATAAGAAAAGAGACGCTTAACCATATCATAATAACACTATCACCGCGCCTAGATTTCGATAATTGATTGTAATTCCTTAAAAATTTCCTAAGGAGATACAGTAAATTTTGTTAGGCCAATCAGTTGTCCTGAACTGGTGACAACGTGCACCTCCCACTTACCTGTTGAGTCGGCGGGAAAGTTGCTCTTATGGCTCCAAGCTCGATAGCCTTCCTCGCGTCCACCGCTAATATTTAAGGGGATTCGGTCAACCACTTGCTTGTTGTGTACCCACACGTGAAAGATCTTTTCGTTTAGTCCCCGTGGTGCTTTTACCGCGCTCCAACTATACAAGCCTTGTTCGTGAAGCGAATGGGTATCGAGGTGTTGGATACTGTTCATTGGCTTTCGTTGCTGCCTATCAACTTCATAAGCCAGCGTAATGTCGGTGAGTCGTAAGGCCGCCGGGGGAACCCAGCTACGTAACTGCCACAAACCAGCGCTAAGTGCACTTAGCAGCAGAGCCAATAAGGGAAAACGCCACCATCTTGCATGTGGCATGACATTACCAAGACTCGGTAGGGTAAGAATAATGGCGGTGACTAGCGCTATTTGTATACTTTGGTCGGTTGTCAGGTGAAGCAAAATAGGTAGCGTAACTGAAATCACAACAAACAAAGCAAAATTGTGGAATACCATAAACAGCACATTGTGCCGGGCTAGCTTTTTGTAATATATCGGGTCCACAACGGAGATAAACGCGCAGAGTGCAATTAAGCAGGTAAACGCGGCCTGTGGATGATTCCATGTTGTGGCAGCCAAGAAAAAAGGCAGTGCGAAGAATAGACTTTCCTGTTGCACCATTTGTAGGGCAAAGCGCATAAAGTTGGGTGACAACACAATACCAAAACGTTGCTCCACTTGGTCGCGAAGCCAGTTATCAATAATAAGCCACAGCCAACTGGTGAGTAAAAGCAGAGCGATGATCTGTGAAAACGACTCTTTACGTTCAACTAAAATAAAGCTCGCTATACCACTGCAAAAAGCCAACAGCGCCATTAGGCCGGGCCACTTCTGCATCATCAAAATAAATTTTGTTATTAGGTTTTTGAAATAACGCATTGAAATAGAAATTGCTTTCTGGTCTGTAAGATTCAAGCACTTCAACCATGAATGTAGTATGAGTTTAGTAATTAACACACATAACTTGCTAACATTGTTTTGGATGACGTTAAATGTGTTCTGATTTTTTCGCGAATGTCACTCGACTGGTTTTGGCTTAACTTAAAAGCGCCATGCATCGTATTGATTTTAATCTTGAAAAAGTTAATGGCGTTAAACAGCGATTGGCGTTGATTAGCAGGCACGCTATCAAGCTGCCAATCACTATTTGAAAACTGCTCAAAATGCGTTATTTGCGCTTGCATTGACGCGTATTTTTCATCGTCAGTAGCAATAAGTGCGAGCTCACCTTCAACGATCACATTTGCGTACAACCACGTGGGGAGCTTAATGGCAGGGATAACCGTGGGTGAGAGGTAATGATCTTCACAGTGGAAAACTGCTTGAATAACACCACCTGTGTGAAAAATCGGGTTGTCTTTTGTAGCGTGTCCGAGCAAATAAGCATGGTCATCACTTAATGTTAGCGGTACAAAAACCGTCTTTATCTTGCCTTCCTGGATCACCGTCAGCGTGGCCAGCGGGTGTTTTGTGATCACAGAGCTGAGTATGTTTGGGTTGCTTTCAATGTAGTAGTTTCTTGGGTAGCTCATAACTTTTCCTCCAACCTCGCTTTCACTTCAGGCCACATCTCGTCAGTGATGGCAAATCGTGCTGTATTACGGTAACTTCCGTCGGGCAGGCGTCTATCTTTTAACGACAAGCCTTCAAAATGGGCACCGAGTCGAGCGATGGCATTACGAGACTTATGATTACATTCATGCGTTTGAAATTGCACACGCACCAGTCCAATCGCTTCAAAGGCATATTTGAGCAACAGGTATTTGGCGTGGGTATTAACATGCGTGCGTTGAAATTCAGTACCAATAAAAGTATGGCCGATTTCGGCACTTAGGTTGAGTTTATCAAGTCTAAACAAGCGGCTATTACCAGCCAGTTTACCTGAGTCTTTATCTATGATTGCAACAACAAGTTGTTCGCTTTCGTCAAACTGCGCAGAGCCGTAAAACCATTGCTCTATGGTTTTTTGATCGCGACAATAATTATTAAATACCCATTTCCAGATCTCGGTTTTTTTGCCTCGAGCCAATAACTCAGGTAAATGCGCGGCTTCAAGCGGAGTGAGCTTAACGCGATTGGATTCTAGCGTTTGTTTTGAAAGCATCAATTTTCCATTCATTCTGTGTTTTTAATGCTTGCATATTGCGCTGATTTTGGTTGATATAAAACAACCAGATTTAATAATTTAATTAGACCAGACTTGATTTCTATTAGCCCAAAAACACAGTCTCAAGATGCTAAACATAAACGCTTAGCAGATGTTTTACGCAGTGCCATTACTGAAGGTAAGCTCACACCCGGTGACAAACTTCCTTCTGCCCGAAAGCTGGCTGAGTTACATGGTATGAATCGGCACACGGTGATGAATGCGCTACAAAACTTGGTAGCTGAAGGCTGGCTGGTGGTTAAAGAGCGCAGCGGCTATCGAGTCAATACTGAACTACCTATTTTCAGTAGCCAACAGATAGACACAAAAGTGCCTGCTACACCACAAATCGTACCGCAATTTGCTAAAATACTGACCCCAGTAAGCAGCACTAAGCGTACAGCCTACCGCTATAGTTTTGCAGGGGGCTTACCGGATCTTCATGCTTTTCCCTATGATGAGTTTAAGCGGTTTTTGGTAAAGGCGTGCCGCAAAACCAATGTCAGTCATTTTCACTATTCAGACATTGCGGGGTGCGAGTTACTGAAATCCCAAATTCAGGGGTATTTGCGCAGAGCGAGGGGACTGGTATGTGATGATTTACTGATTTGTAATGGCTCCCAAGAAGCGCTCTCATTGGTGGCAAATGCATTTATTAATCCAGGTGATGGTGTTGCCATCGAAATGCTTGGTTATCCACCTGCGCGACACGCCTTTACCAATGCAGGCGCTGAAGTTTTTGCATTAGCACAAGATGCAGAAGGCATTAAAGTGGAGGCTTTGGCGCGCTGCCTTGAACAAAACAAGGTGAAGCTGTTGTATTTAACTCCTCTACATCAATACCCCACGACAGTGACTTTATCTGTACCGAGGCGCATGGCGATTTATCAGCTGTGCCAGCAGTATGGCGTGTTTATTATTGAAGACGATTACGACCATGAGTTTCATTATCTCTGCCCGCCGTTACAGCCAATGGCGGCAAGCGATCCAAGTGGTATTGTGATTTATATTTCTACCTTCTCAAAAATCATGTTTGCCGGTGCTCGTGTGGGTTATATGAGTGCGCGGGCCGATGTGCTCGCGCAATTGGTGGCACGTAAGCAGCTACTTAATCACAAAAATGATGCCCTTACCCAGTTGGCTGTGGCTTACTGGATGGAAGAGGGCGGGTTTGAGCGCCATTTACGCCGCATGACCAAAGCCTATCAAGGACGCCATCACGTGATGGGGCAGCACCTAAGCGAGCTTAAAGCCAAGTTAGATATTGACTTTGAAGTGCCACAAGGCGGAATGGCGTATTGGGTAAACAGCAAACGCGACGTCTCGAGATTATCTGAAAAAGCACTTGAAAAAGGGATTTACGTACAATGTGAGCCTGAATTTACTCTCGATAAGGCTAGTAGTTTAAGTCATATTCGCTTAGGCTTTGCGGCGCAAGAAGTCGAGCAACAGCAAGCTGGGCTGAGTGAGTTATTTGCTTTGGTCGCAGAGCTGGAGAAAAATCATGAATAAGCAACAAGCACTGGCCGAGTATGTTACATTCGGCCCACACAAAGAACAGGCGTTAAATATATTATTGAGCGATAACAGTGCAGTATCGCTCGCTATCAGCAAGGCGATGTTAAGCGTGGTATTAGCAAAATATCTCAGCGGTGAAATTGACGAAGATGACCTCGAAAATTGGGCTGGGTTTGTTGAACTGCGTGACGAGATTGATTGCACCTTGATAGAAGATTACCTCTATGCGTTGAATAATCCAGAGCTGATGGGTGGAATTAACCTCGATTCCATCGGTAACATGTTGAAACTCATTAAAGGTTAAATACAAAAGGAAATATCATGAGATTGATAGCGGCTGCATTGTTTTTATTACATTGCCAAATCACGTTGGCGGGAGGAGATGTGTGTGAAAATCCTATCTCAACGTTAGACATCAACGAGTGTGCAATGAGCGAGCTTAACGCGAGAACTGAAATACTTGAACGTTACTACCAAAAAAGCCTTGAGCATAATGCCTTTGATGAGCAACTGGTAGAAGCGATTAAAGCCTCGCAGTTGGCGTGGCAAAGCTATCTCGATGCCCACTGCGGCGCGGTATATACCCAATGGCGAGAAGGCACTATTCGTGGCGTGATGGCACTCGAATGTCGTAAGGAATTAGTAAAAACCAGAACTCATACACTTTGGGCTAACTTTTTAACTTATATGGATAGCACTCCACCAGTATTACCAGAACCAGAGTAAACGCGTGATTCTGGCAATAATTTTGCAATTGCCCCTTGGAGATATTATCCAGCTGTGGTTATGCGCCTATGCTGGTGTTTCATCTCTCAATAACATCACACCTAATACGATAAACCATAGGATTTGCCCCAACCCGAAGATAGCAGTGGTCACGTCAAAAAATGGGTTTGCTGAGAAAGAAGAAAGACCAGAAAACAATGTAAGGATTCCTGCAATACTGACCAACAACCCCCAATAATGCAACAGTGGACTAAAAACGTTATGTTTAATGCCAACATAGCTAACCACTAGTACCCATATTGCACCGACCAACTCGATACCACCGCCAAGCGCATCTACCACTATCGAGATGGTGCGATTAACCGTTAGGGCAAGCGCTGGATCGATCTCATAAAATTTTGCAATTGCTGCAATGCTGGTTAAAAAAACCATGGTACTTGCAAGTACAATTGCGGCCCATATATAACCCACTATGCTAGCAAATTTCATCAGCTCAGGAGAGGCTTTACTCAAGCGCTGCTGCATGGCTTGTACCAACACGATAAGCGTGAAGCTGAAAATAATCCCAATGACAATATAGCCGAGGAAAAAGGTGTCGCGATTTTGGATGAAAAAATCTAGGTAAAGCGCTGGGGTATTATGTCCACTGGAGTCCAATACTCCAAAAAATAATACAAAGCCAAACAAATAAGTTGCCGCTTCTGTGAGTGCAGCGACTCCTCCCCATTTTTGTAATGACATGGCTACTCCAAAAACTTGATTATTATTGTTGTGCTCAGTTTAGCAACATATGGAGAGTCAGCGCCAAAACAGGGGGGATTATTTGTAACAATAGTTTATCGATGTGGGTGTTTTAGGAACAATATTGAATATGAACAATGCTATCCGCATTACCATTTCGCATCATAATCACAGCACAGGCTGCAGGTGGAGCCATTGAGATGCCAGACATGGGTTCTCATGCAATCTGGTGAAGGTAAACAGCATAGCGAAGCGTCGCTATGCTGTTGAAATGAGGTTTGCAGGTTATGCAGGTGTTCTGCGTCTAACAAAAGCCAACAGCGTGCTTAGCATCGCTAGTAAAAAGCCGAACGCACCACCGGAACTACCTTTATCTTCCTTATCGGTAGTCGTTGGATTAGAACTCGCTTTATACTGCGCTTTAACAACTAGTTCACTGGTGACGTTGTCAAAAGTAGTATCCCACCCAGTAAATGCGTAGCCATTTCGTTTTGGCTCTAGAGGCGGTGTTGCTGCTTGCCCATGAGAAATTTCCACGGCCTTGATGACTGTACCATTCCAATCTACGAACTTAACTTGATACATATTAATTTCAAATTGTGCAGTAATGATAAGGTCTTGCTCCACTTTGCTAAAATCTCCATTCCATCCAGAGAATGTGAAACCTTCTCTGGGCGGAACTTGAGGAGCATTCGCGGAAGTACTTTCTTCAATAGTTTGAGTAGCAAGCACGCCACCGTCCCAATTCTTAAACACGACATTAAACAGTTTTGGTTCGTAGCTTGTTACTTGAAACGCGGTTTTGTTGTCTGTGTAGTCTAATTCAGGGAATTCTGACGAGAAGCGGACGGTTGGCGTAAATACGCCTACTTCGCTGGGCGTTACATTAAACGAGACTTGAACTGATTTAATGTCAGCGCCATTGCTAAAACTACATATGTGACGGTTACTTAACGCTTCACAGCTAGTAGTATATTCGTTATCTACTGACTCGAAATCAAGCTTTAATGCGGCTTCAGAATCTAGGTAAAGATGAAATTGACTAGGTAAACTGGGTAGTGTGTTTTCAGCTATTTCTAACGTAACTGGGATGCTAGACCCCATTTTTACCTGCTTGGCTCCCGTTATATCCCTAACAGAAATTTTATTGATCTGTTCTTCATCAACAAAGATATAAGGCGTAGCGCCTAACGTTGTTAACTCTCGCGCTTTAGCACCTTGGCTATATATTCCCGCAGAGTCTATTTGAGTACTAGCGTCTAATTGCCAAACACCTTGACCTTGTTGCAAGTCATCGTTGCTGAAACTCAAACCTTTAGTACCAACAAACTCATTTTGACTATTGCCTTGTTGCCATTGCTCTATAGTGAAAAGCTTATCTTCCGCGTCAGAACCTTCTGGTGCTCTGAGAGCATAATAACCTTTGGCCATCCCCGATAGATCTGACGCTGTGACTGTTAGCGTTATGTTTTGCTCACCATTCGCTGATGCCAGTTGATTAGATGAAAAAGCGATATGGTCGATTCTGGGTGGTACTAGATCTAGTTCTGTTTCATTTTTTACAGTGATGACAGAAGGTAAGCCTAGTGTATTAAAGTGTCCTCGGTTGTAAACTCCCATATTTCCGTTGCTGTCAGTGAGCATAGCTGTGGCAACAAACCACTCACCAGGTAGGTCTTTATCAGTAAAGGTGAAAGAATAATTCGAACGATAAATTCCTTCGACATCTGTTTCTTGCCAATCAGATGACTCAGCCTGTTTTATAGCAAGTGATTTATACTGGCTAGGTGGTGAAACCCTAATTACGCCTTTAGACATAGTCGACTGGTCGTAAGCTTCTACGGTTACGTTAACCGTCTTATCACCTGTATTTACATCAACTTCAGTGCCTGAAATCACAATAGATTTGATCTCAGGATTAACTCCTTCAGAGACCTTATCATTTGAGACGACGATGTATGGGTTAAAGCCGGCGGCTTCAATTTCACTCTCGCGAAGCCAAAAACGAACCGCGTTATTTACGTCAGTTACGTGGCCTAAGGTTAAAAACCATTTACCATTGATGTCGGCATCAGTAAAAGTAAAACTGACTTTACTTTCATACACACCAGTCTCATCGGTTTTCTGCCAATTAGAAGCTACTGCTGATTTGTTGCCACCCCAACTAAAGCCTGTTGGTGGTGATAAATAAACACGTGCGGATTTTACACCGCTTTCATCGTAAAATCTCAAGGTAATATCTACGGTTTTGTCACCGTCGTTGACATTAACTGAATTTGAGGTCAAGTGGATTGCTCTTAGCTCAGGTGGGGTTCGTTCAGTTTCATTTGTAGTTTGTTGGTGTTGCTGGCAATGGGTATTGAGCACTTCTAACATAGTCTCAGCGGGCAATAAATTGTCACTTACGCCACTGGCAGCATTTGCCATCAGTAATTCAATTTTTGTATCACAACCTATTTGTGGATCGGTGATGGTATCTAAACTGAGCGGTTGGCTTGCTTGTGCATTCATTGCAGCTAGCCCAGAGATTAGTGTTGCCAGTGTGGTTTTCGTGAAGAGATTAAAACTCATTGTTAGTCCTTTAAAGTTATAGTATGTGGCTCTATTTTTAGCGAAATACTCTGTTAGCACGGTTTAGTACTACAAAGTTGAGTAAATATCCTAAATTAGCATGTGGCTCTAAATCTTTAGAGAATTTTTTGTACTTGAATTGTGAACAAATGTGAAAGTCATTCTTCTCTACTCTGTTGCTTTAAGGTGCTTTTTAAGGTGATCAATAAAAAGTTGAGTTTTATAGGGGGTGTAGTTTGCCTTCGGATAATACGCCCACAATTGTTTTGTTTCTGATTTCACTTCAGGTAAAACTGGTGTGAGCAAACCTTGGTCAAGCTCTCTTTTCACATAGCTAGGAGAAATAAACACCAGCCCCAAACCTTGCACGGCCGCAGTCAGCATTGCGTCTAACTGATCAGAGACGAAGTTGTAATTGTCAAATTGGAAGGTGTCTCCATTTTCAAGAATAATCCCACCTAGCTTATGGTAGTAACTGCTTAACAACATTTTATGTTGGCGGAGATCATCCAGAGATTCGATAGGGTTATGCTGTTTGAGATAGTGAGGAGCACCAAAGATTTGCATTTGGTAGTCAATGAGCCGGCTGCCTTTGTGAGAGGCTGAGTCAAACGCTTCATAGTAGCGTGTGATCACTAAATCGTGATTAAGATCTGGGTGTGCGCCAGGGGCGATGACATTAAGATGAATTTTTAGCTTGGGATATTTAGCTAAAAATGAGGCGATATTTGGCATCAAGATGGTGCTGCCTACCGCGAGAGTTGATGCGATTTTCAAGCTACCTGATGGCGTTTGATTCAGCGTTTGTCCGTGATCAGTTAAACATTCAAACTGCGCAAGCCATATTGAAGCTTTCGGCAAAAAGTGCTCCCCAGCCTCAGTGAGATTAACTTGGCGAGTAGTGCGAATAAATAGCGTTAAGCCTAGTTGTTGTTCTAGCCAGTCAATTCGTTTGCTCACTGCAGACGCTGAAACACCTTCTTCATCTGCGGCCCGGGTAAAACTGCCAAACTCTACAACTTTGCTAAAGCTCCGTACTCCGGTTAACCAATCCATTAATTGTTTCCTGATGGGAATAAGTGTTTTTATTATTACCTTGTTTTTTGGATATTAAAAGCTCGGTAAAATTACCCTCTATTAAGTTAAGAGGAGCTGACGTGTTTCAAGTGGTGTTTTTAGCTGTTTTGCTGATGTCTTGCTCTCAGATCGCAAGCCAAATCTACATCCCTGTTTTACCTACTATCACGGATTCCTTACAGCTTACGCCTAGTCAAGGACAAGCAGCAGTAATTAGCTATTTCACTACACTAGGAGCTGCGCAACTGCTGGTTGGGCCGCTACGAGATAAGTTTGGCGATAGGCCTTTATTTTTTAGTGGGCTGGGTATTTTACTGTTAGGTACGGTTTTTTGCTCAATAGCATCTAGCGCCGAGGTATTTTTTATCGGTCGAGTGTTGCAAGGCATTGGTGCTGCATCGCCGGTGTTAATTGGCAGAACGCTTCTTGCTGCAAGATTATCAGGTGCAGAACTTAAAAGCGCGATGGCGACACTGGCAATGTCGGTGAGTGTGACTGCTATTTGTAGTCCATTCTTGGCTGGGGTGTTATCTGGCTGGGTAGGGTGGCAGGGGATGTCATGGTTTGCATTCGCATACTATGTTTTGATTTTGGTGTATGGCTATAGAATTATGCAGCAGAGCAGTAAAACTACTTTGTCGTTACGGCCAAACGCGCTCTTTTATGAATATCAAAGTCTATTGCTAAACCGATCATTTATTTCCCTCGCGTCGCTCAAATGGTTACCTACTTTTTTGTATCTTACCATTCAGTTGTATCTGCCGTTTTTACTGGCAAGGCAGTTTGGCTTGGAATCCAAAGCAATAGGTCAGGCGATGATGATCCCCATGTTTGGCTTACTCATAGGGTCAATATTAACTAAGGTATTGCAACGTAAGCGCTCCTATTTAGATATTGTAATTTGGACTTGGCCTGCATTAGTTGTCAGCGTGTTATTGCTGCTATTTGCAAGTGGTAGTGCGCTTGCTGTTCTGCTCGCTTATGCTGCGATTATGTTTGTATTTGGCGCGTATTTTCCAAGTTACATGCATCTCATTGGGGTTTTACATCCAGAAAAGGCAGGAACAGCGAATGCGCTGGTAGGGGCGGTTGAGCTGCTATTTTTTTCTTGCGTGGCATGGGTAGTCAATAAGTGGTTACTGAGTGGTGTAGAGTCTCTTGCGGTACTCGTTTTTGGCTGTGCATTGTTACTGTTTTTAACCTGGCGGCATTTATGCACTGTTTTTATGCCGGTTTGTAAAGAGTAATAAAATGCAGGGCTGCTACTAGGGGGCGTTTATTTTTGAGACTGATGATTATGTGTGGTCTGCGAGTGAGGAAAAATACCAATGCAGTTTGAAACCGAACGTTTGTCCATGAGACGTATGACAATGGACGACCTTGATGCAGTTTATAGCCATCGGAAAAATCCAAATACGTCAAAATATATTGGTGCGCCTGCCACGTTCGAGTCGGCAAAAGAGCGGCTAGTTCAAGCATGCCAGCCTTGGAAGGGAGAACAAGACGAGCGCTTGATCTTGGCTATAGTGAGCAAACAAAAAGGAAAACTGATTGGCGAGCTAGTTTTTAAATATGTCGACGAAGAGAAAAAGGTTGGTGAAATTGGATTTCGATTAGCGGAGGATGAAATTGGTTGTGGCTACGGCTATGAGGCTGCTGCGGCGCTGATAAAGGCGGCTTTTCAACAGTGTTCTGTCGATACCATTCAGGCAATGTGCGCTGTTGGCAATCAACAGTCGCAGCGGTTGATGCTGAAGTTAGGGATGAAACGCAAATGTCGTTTAAAAGCCTTTTTGGATATAGGCGATGAAAAGCACGATATCTATATTTATCAATTAACTAAGGCCTGTTATCTGGAATTGTAAAGGGAACAAAATACAGTTACTGTAAAAGTGGTTGATAATCCTTTGTCCGTATTATGTTTATTTGAGGAATTAAGATGGAATTTAAACTTTTAGCGCATCACAAAGCATTCATCCCAACCATTGCCAAGTGGTATTTTGATGAGTGGGGAAGCATTGTTGAGGAGGCCTCTGTAGAGCGTTTTGAGCAAAAGCTTTTAGACTACCTTAACGACTCTAGTATTCCTTGTGTAATCGTCGCGTTGGATGGCGACACAATCGCAGGAGTCGTGCAGCTTAAATTTCATGAAATGAGTATCTACACAGATAAAGAGCACTGGATTGGTGGCGTTTATGTGGATAAGCCCTATCGTGGAAATAAACTAGCGTCACGCTTAGTCAAAGAAGCAGAGCGATTAGCCTCAATATTTGGTGTTACCACGTTATATTTACAAACAGAGCATCCAGAAGGTGGACTCTATCGAAAACTCGGCTGGCAACCGCTCGAAAACGTCAATTACCGAGGCGTTGATGTCGTGGTGATGAGCAAAGCTTTGCTTTAGCTTTATACTGTAGCATAGATGCAAATTATGGTGGGTGTCGGTGTTAGCCGTACAGATTTCTATGATAATTTAAGAGAGTCAGATAAAGTAGCCTGACTTAAACAAACTAGTCTCCGATGAACTCGGGGCGATTCAATTTAGTAGTGATTCGCATACGTAGCATTTTTACTAAACGTTGGTTTTAGTGATAAAGATGGTGTACAGATAGCAGACACCCACCAGAACATAGATGCAAATTTATGGTGGGTGTCTGTGTTAGCCAGTTCTTTTTGCGACATAACAGAAATAAAATAAGGAATTATTATGAAAAAACACCTGCTACTTCTTTCCTTGATCAGCTCATACAGCTACGCCACACCTCAATATATCGACCTAAAGGAAGATACATTTCTCGATGGACAGCTTGACGCCGGATATACAATGTCTAGCTCTGAACTACTGAGAGTACAAGATGACTTTGTGCTCAAATCTGATAACAGTGTGACAAAGGGTCATTATCTTCACAATGACAATATGATCGAGTTCACCACAACAGACGGTAATATCAAGAAGCACTATCTTGGCAGGTTCATGTCTAATGGGTTATATCAGGGGACCTGGTATAACAATAACCTTGAATCTGGCGACTTCCAGCTAATGTTGCAATCGACAACTGGCGTTGCTGATCAGTCTTGTGACGAAGTAAAAATAAAAGATCCAGCGGCGCAATCAGGGATTTACACTGTTGAGCTTACTCAAAATGGTATCCCAACTTCTGTAGCCGTTTATTGCAATATGGAAGTTGCTCAAGGTGGATGGACTCTGGTTAACACCCGTGAGAAGAATGGTGGAGCATCACACACTCGCACCCAGGAACTGACAGATCCGATAACTCAAAAAAACCACTATATTGATGTGGCTGTGTGGCAAGCACTAAAATCGAATGCCACGCAGATCATGATTACGGATGGAAACAACGACAATTATGTAATGTTTGATTTTGCCCAGTTGGATACTGCAAATTGCCAGGTGCTGGTAGACGATCTGGCAAACACGCCTGTTTTTCACTCGGAACCAGGTTGCACTTATACAGGTTCTGACTATACCTACCTAAGCAATCCAAATAACGGAACTTATTTCACAACCGTTACTATTTACAATCTCGATTTTAAACCTACAGAACGCAGTGGTAAATATGGTACGGCAACGAGCGGTAACATGTTCTATTCACCGGAAAATATTCAAATTTACGTAAGATAAGCTATTCCCAGTTTTAAGTGTGGGCAGTGAAGACTGCCCACACTTTCACCTTCAGATATTAGCATATGTTTAAGCCGTTCCCAAAAAATAAGTGACATGTATGGACGCTCTGTGTAGTGGTCAACTAGTTCCGGACAGTGAATTAAGTTTTTCTTCTGCTACTGCTGGAGCTTGCATATCGTTATGACTATGAGGCCTTCTCCAGTTGTAATAGTTCATCAAGTAAAAGCTAACGTCTTGTTCAGCTTCTTTAAATGAACTGTAGCCTGTACTTGGAAGCCATTCCGTTTTGAGACTTCTAAATAAACGCTCCATCGGGGCATTGTCCCAACAATTTCCTCTGCGGCTCATACTTTGTGTTATTTGATATCGCCATAGTCTTTGCCTAAATTTGATTGAGCTGTACTGACTGCCTTGGTCTGAATGGAACATAACTCCCCTAGGCTTGCCTCTTTGTTCATATGCTCTATCTAATGCTTTGATAGTTAATGCAGTATTTGGCTTTTCTGACATCGCCCAACCGACTAAAATAAAAAATAAGTGACATCCATCACTATTAACGTCAAAGCTGAGGAATAGGCAAATTAGTGGTGGGTGTCAGCGATTTGCAGTTGATGGAAGTAACAGTCAAGATTGTTGGCCCAGCTAATTTCAGCCTTTATTCCCAGTTCTTAGACCAGAGCCGAATGTTAAATGTATAAAAAACCTAAAATCATAGTATTAACAATAAGATAGAATTACCCTCACGGCATCTCACCTGATCAGATCACCCAATTGAATTTGGCACCAAACGGATTTTTTC
>NZ_JAKRFW010000005.1:0-138410 GCF_022347905.1 Pseudoalteromonas sp. Of11M-6
AAGAGAAAAATGGCCTGGACTCACTTCGCTGGTCGCCGTCGAAAGGCACAGTAAGTCCGGCTCAACAACAAAAATAGACACACACTTTTATGTTACTTCAGTTGAGCCTGGTGCACAGATGTTACAAAAAGCTATCCGCCACCATTGGCACATCGAGAACCAGCAGCATTGGGTATTGGATGTCGTGTTTAAGGAGGAGGCTTGCCAGATAAGTAAGCCTATTTCGGCGTAGAATATGGCGCTGTTCAGACGGGTTGTTCGCAACTTGTAAAACAGCACACAGGACGTAAAGTTTCGATACGTAGCAAGTGTGTTCGCCAGTTTTGACGATGAATTCAGGGCAAAGCTTATTTTTGGTTAATGGTAGTTAACAAAGTATGCTCTCACCCTGTGGCGCTTAGTTTATTGAAATATTTTTAATAATATAAAATTAGTTGGGCAACTTTTTTATACTAAGAGATAAAAAATAAAATCGCCAACAGTTATTACTTAACCCTACCCTCCTAACATTTTACAATTTCAATTTACAGAATTATTCGCAACAAACTAAAAGAAGCATAAAAACTCTCAACAGTCCATAAAATACATTCACATAAATAAGGTAAAAAATACAGAACTCAGTGATTTTTCAACCTTAATTCTTTGTGAAATCCACAATAACAAAATCATAAATTAAAGTATTATTTACTTTAATTACCCTAACATTCTGTACTTGCGCACTGGTAAATCACACTAAAAATGAGGGTCTGTTCAAGCTAAAGCTGAACTAGATAGTTTACTAATTGAAATGCAGAACTCCTCTTTCAGGTGATTGGAGTGAGTGTGTTGATAATGTGATGAAACAAGGAAACACAGCCTAAAAGGAAGTGATTCTTCTAATTACTTCCTAAGTATGAATGTTGAAAAACATTGTATTAAGAAACAAAAAAATATAGAGAATCATTATGAAATATAGGAAACTTGCTTTAGTAATTTTCTATTTTAAAACACCAACGCCCTTAAAACAGTAGGATCAAAATTGATGTTGACATATATTTATTTATATGAGAGCCTGAAATTCCTTTGTTGTAAGTTCATAATAAAGGACTTAAAGGAAAATTATTATTACACAAAGAAAAGGATTGAAATTATGGAAAAAAGACTTTCAAATATGAAGCGAAAAGTTAAGGTAATTAACGGTGATAAAGCTTCTATAGTAGAAGGCTCTAACTTAACGTCTGTTTCGTCATCAGCAACATGTGTTTGTCGAGATAATTGTTCCTTCCCACAACCACCACAACCACCTCAGCCAGATCCTGAGAACTAAAACTAATAAAAAATTTAATATCTCTAGCGAGCGTGTAATGCTCGCTATTTCTGGAGCAGTTATGGATGATTCAACTTCGCTAATGTTACCGAAATGGGCAATTATTGCCTGTAAGCTTCCTAAACCATTTTGGACTATAGTCTCACATATTGTTGGTTCTTATTGGTTTTTTGATAGTTTGTTTATTAAAAAAGGTACACCAAAATCATTAGAAGCTATGCGAATTTTACTTGGTTTAAGAAGTTTAAAGGCTTTTAAAGGTTATTGGAGTTTGCAGGTTAACGATGCAAAGAATGTTGTATTGAACTGCTTTTTACATGAAAAGGATATCGAGCAACTTAAAGTCTGGAGCCAAAATAATATCAGATATAACAAGTATGAAAACTTTCTGGATGCCGACAATCGAAATAAGCCGATAATACTACTATTAAACTCATTTACAGTTCATTATTTAGGTTTACTAAAGAATTCAAATATAGATCGTAAAATTAAGGTCGTACAACCTAAGTTGGCTTTAGATATTCTTAATAAAGTGGGATTTTATGAAAAACTATCTATTGTTTCTGGTAATTCTATATCAGGAATCGAAGCTGATAGCAAAAGAGTTGGAATACAGCTTGTTAAATCACTGAAAAAAAATGAAATACTTGCTATGAGAGTAGATAGTCTTCCTACTCAAACTAACAGATTTGTCTTCTCAAATATATCAAATCAGAAATCTGTATTCCCGTTAAGCATTCTTGAGTTAGCTGCAAAATTTAATGCAACTATCCTCCCGTTTCATATTTTTTTACAAGATGACAAATATGTTACAGAGTTTGGAAAACCAGTTTATTTAGATAACAAGCTAAAAAATGAAGATTATGGTGTCATCTCAAAAAAACTTGATTTTGAAATGTTTAATAAAGTCAGCGAATTACCATATAAATATAGTGGATGGGCTGGTTTACTTGATAAAATTAGGCTTGCTCAATCTCTCGAAGTTGAGGTAATTAAAAATGACATCTAAGCTTTTTAGATATGTTATAAGCAAATACGTTCAACAAAAAGAGGTTTTTATAATTTGCCTTTTTACATCATTCTTGCTAGCCATGCTACTGCTTTATTTACCAAGCATTCTTCAGTCTTTAATGTCTAAAAGCTTTTCTTATGTAGATACGAGAACATCTCTAGTAGCATGTACTTACCTTATATTTATGGGAGGGGTCGCAAATATTAATTTCTATTTTTCTTCAAAATTATCGAGTGAAATAGGAGCCTCAATCCAAATAGAGTTCATAGAAAAGTGGTTAAAAACGCCTCCAATTGATAGAGAGAATCACCTACCTAAACCAAACTCTATATTTTTGAATGATATTTCAATACTATCTGTAGCAATTGGAAATTCAATAATACCAATTATTTTTAATTTTTCACTATTGCTTTTTTCATTACTATTCCTTTCTTTTATTTCCATTTCACTAACAGCTGTAATCATAATTTCTATATCTGGATTAGCCTTATTAAATCTTTTCTTAGAGAAAAAGATTGAAAACCTTACAATAATTCTTCAAAAAACAACAAATCAGGCAACAGAAAGAACTTTAGAATTGATAAATAAAGTTGATTTGATTCAGTCATTTAATGTGATAGATAGTGAAATTCGCAACATGACTGATTGGCAAAAAAATTCACTCATAGCTCTTTACAAGAAAAATCAATTTCAGGCAGTATTTGGAGGGGGGTTGTTAATATTTTCTTTAATCCTATTGGTCCTACTTATAAATTTATCTTCTTATTTAGTTTCTATTGGAAACATATCAACAGGATCAATTATTGGATTTGTTAGTTACATATTATTAGCGGGAAGATCGTTCAACCAATTTTCGTCAAACTACTCCTCAATCAGGAGAGCAAAATGCTCTTTTGATAATATCAATAAATTTATATCTCAAGAATTTAAAGTAGAAAAAACTCAAATAAAACATTTTGAACACAATATAACTTTCGAAAACGTTAGCTTTTTTTATCCTAACTCTGACTTTCACATTAAAAATTTATCATTCAAATTTAATAAAAATAAAATATACTCTATCGTTGGGCAAAGTGGCTCTGGAAAAAGTTCCTTATTGAATTTAATAAGAGGGTGGAATATACCAAATGATGGCAGTATCGTTTTTAACGGTTCGTGCAGTGGATATTTTGAACTATCTCCTTTTATCAATTATTTAGGATCAGAAGCAATTTTATTAAATCGCAGTATAGAGCGAAATATTTCACTTTCAGGTAGGTGTGATGAAAGCTTGATTGAACTCATGCTGAGTAAGCTTGGAGAGAATAACATAGATATCTATGATGAAAAATTAACTTGCGCACTCTCCACAGGGCAGAAGCAAAAAGTTGCATTTGTTAGGGCTATCTTGTCAAAGAAGCCAATTTTAATTTTAGATGAAGCTACAGCTGTTTTGGATTCTGAGTCAGAACAGGAACTTTATAAGTTAATTAAAAATAGTAAATTTATAAAATTAGTCATTATCGTTTCACATCGATTATCCTCAGTTAGACATGCTGATAAAATTATAGTTATGGATAGAGGTAAATTTATAGAATCTGGAAATCATGAACTTTTGGTAAAAAGGAAAAGAAACTACTATAAAATTTTTGAAGAGCAGATGAATGACGCAATTGAAACTTAATCACCGGCTTGAGCTGTTTTTAACCTACACTTTTTTAATAGTTGATTTTTTTGGAACATTATATATTTCAAAAAACAATTACTCCATAATTTATATTACCATTGTTTCATCATCGCTATTAACTTTTATTTTTAGAACTAAATTGATAAACATATCAGTTATAATCTTAGTTAAATATACAGTTGTTATATTTTTCCCACACCTCTTCACCTGGCCAATCCATTTAATTTTTCCACTTTTGGCGTTTGTAGTAATAACTTACTTTAGCGAAGAAAAAGAATACTATTTGAACTTCACCATTTACAAGCAAAAAAAAGGATTTTTTTTTGGAGGAGCAGTTTTATTTGCATCTATTTCATCCTTATTTATATGGGCTTATAACTCAAATTCTGATATTGAGCTTTTAAATAAGATGATCCCAGATTTACCTTTTACACAACTTTTAATTACTGCCTTTTTATTTTCAATTGCAAATGCATTTCTTGAAGAATGGTTGTTTAGAGGAGTTTTCCAAGAAACTCTATTAAAATTAAATTTTAGTTTCAACTTATCAACTTTAATTCAAGCTTCCACTTTTGCTATTGCTCATTATAAATTCGGATTTCCTAGTGGAAATATTGGCTTTGCAATGACTTTTATATATGCTTGTACTTTAACTCTTCTTGCGAGGAAAACAGGCTCACTTTTCATACCGTTATTAATCCATATATTTACAGACATTGCTGTATTTTATCTTATAGTGAATATTTAAGATGTTTAAAAAAAAATCAAAAAAGAACAAGGCAATAGCTATGATATCAATAGTGAACAATGTATCCGAAAAGGATACTTTGAATATGCTTTTTAAGATCAGGGCGCTACCTTCAAATAGCCATGAAATTAAAGCTATTATTTTACGAATCTCGAGTTCAGGAGGGAGTTTAGGGGCAGCAGAGAGTTTAGTTGAAGGTTTACAGTTTGTTAAGCAAGAATTGGATATACCTGTTATTGGGCTTGTAACGGATAGTGCTTTATCATCTGCTTTTTATATCGCGATGGCATGTGACAAGGTAGTAGCCTCTCCTTCATCTCTTATTGGAAATATGGGAGCGGTATATAGGAAATTTAATATATCTTCCCTCCTAGAACAACTTGGGGTTGAGTATGAAGTTGTAAGTAGTGGGGTTGAAAAAGACTCTCTAAATTATTTTTCTACTAATAAAGATGAGAAGAGTTCTATCACAACCGTTATAAAGAATAACCACAATAACTTTATAGATAGTATAAAGAAGTTTAGACCCATTGACATTAACAGGTTGAAAATATTAGAAAATGGAGAAGTTATAAATGCAAAGATAGGCCATGAATTGGGTTACATAGACTATTTAGGTGGGTTATTTTCAGCAATTAAAATTGCGTGTGAATTAGCACAAGAGCCCTCATTACCAATAATATCACTAGACACTTCACTATCAAAAACAAATGGATTAAGTATATTTAGGAAACTTATAAACGGAGTTATCAATGATTAAATTTATAATTTTATTTTCAACTTTGCTATCTGCATTTTTGTTAAGAGCCAATGAAGGCCACATTGAGTATAAACAAATTATTGAATCCACTTCAATTAATTTGTTATTCGACCAAGATTT
This sequence comes from Pseudoalteromonas sp. Of11M-6, assembly GCF_022347905.1. Taxonomy (NCBI): domain Bacteria; kingdom Pseudomonadati; phylum Pseudomonadota; class Gammaproteobacteria; order Alteromonadales; family Pseudoalteromonadaceae; genus Pseudoalteromonas; species Pseudoalteromonas sp. Of11M-6. The sequence continues at coordinate 5,613 of NZ_JAKRFW010000005.1, forward strand.
AAGAAAATTTAATAAACTTTCTTTCAAAATAAGGTTGACACCAGAAGACCAAAAACTTAATAAAAATGAACTAATACTAACTTTAAAGGGAGTTGATTGGGAGCGTAAATTCAATGCTGATTACAATGGAAATATAGAAATGGAAATTTCAGAAAATTTATATAAGAAGAATCCAAAAGCATATTTAAATAAAACAGGTAAAGGTAGAGTTCACATTGGGCTAGACATGTTGATAAAAAATGATAACTCAAGTACACTAAAAGCTAAAGAAGTAACCAAAGCTATTTCCCAGTATAATCAAGCGATATCGGAAGCTGGTTTTATAGTTAAAATGATGGCACCTAAGCTGACTAAGATAAGGATTAGATTAATTAACGAGGGAATCTGCACAATAAATTATTCAAATATGCACTCAACAACACTCGATAATAAAATAGATCACTATATTAATATTGAAAGTTTTGAAAAAACAAAGGACATTAGTTGTTCTAGTGGATTTTATGCAATATATTTGGAAAATTAATAACGAAAAAATAAACTATAGTTCCGTGCTACTGCTTTAGATTTTTAACTAAATACAAGTTTATGAGAATTAGATCAGGACAAGTCAAAAACGTTAACAACCAAGTCCAAATCATCTTATTTTATCCTGAAACCAATTTAATTTGTTGAATTATTTGAAGATCTAAACGATCGTACTACAAAACATTCCAATTTGAGTGGAAAAATAAAACCAACTACACAAACACCACAAAAGCGCCTGTTTCAAATCGAGCTTATTGACAATGTTTCACCGCGTCATGCCTCCTTATCGCTGGGTAGTTGCCACTCCTAAAATTTAACCAATTTGGGCGGTAAGGTGTAGGTACGCCTCGTTAGTCGATCCTGAATATTAATATTTTCTCATCCAGACATCGACAAAGTGTTATGCATTTAGCAGATGATGCACTCGGGGCTTGAATTTGCGTACAATTAAAGAAACCGTTAAATTTAGTTTTGACCTAATCTTCGCCGTTCTATGCTCATATGGGTACTGAGAATCGGGGTGATCTCGGACTCTGTAGCGGGAGCGAAAAGGTGGTTGCCTTGGATAAGGTGACAGCCATTGAGATTAAGAGACTTAGCTTGCAACGCACTTTCAACACCTACTGCCACACATTCTACATCCAAGCTCTTTGCCATCTGTACAATCAGTTTTGCAATATCATTTTGTGAGGCAACCGACTGAGGGGTAGCAAGGAAAGCCGGTGGAATTTTAATGGTTTCAAACGTGAGCTTCTGCAAGTACAGCATGCTGGTATGCCCGACACCAAAATGATCAATCGAGATCCGCATACCGGTTTGCTCCAATTCCGCCATCACTTCCGGTGCTTTATCAAGTAGCTCTATCAGGTCAACTTCTTTGATTTCTATTTCAATTTGCCGAGATGGCAACTGATGTTGCGCAGCCTGCTCCATAAAGTTTTTTATTACTGTTTTATTGGTGAGTTCAGCAAGCGAAAAATTAAAGCTAACCACGAGATTATCGTACTCGTAAAACCATGTTTTCATCGCCTGAAAGGCCAGGGTTCTGAGCTGTTGCCCAATTTCTACCATCAGATCGCCATCACATGCCGCTTCAAAAAAGTCTTCAGGTACCAACAATTGTTCATCTTGCTGCCACCTTGCTAGCACTTCAAGTTTTTTAATCTTACGGGTATGCGCATCGACAATAGGCTGGTAATAAGGAATAAATTCTCGATTATCTAACCCCTGAATGATCCGACTTTCTTGCACTAAACGCTGTTCCGACTCGTAATCTAGGCGTGCGTTATAAAATTGAAATTCCGTTTGTGTGGCTTTTTTAGCTCGATACATTGCGGTATCAGCATGCTTTAACAAAGCTTCCGTGTTGTCACCATCATCAGGGTAAATTGCAACGCCAGCGCTCACCGTGGCTTTTAGGCTAACTTGGCGCAAACAATATTGTCCATTAACGCTACTCAATACTTTACTCACCACCTTACGTACATATTTTTTATCTTGGATCCCGTCAATGAGTAACACAAATTCATCGCCTCCCATTCTGGCAACGGTGTCGCATCCTCGAATTTGCTGAGTTAATCGACTCGCAATTTCTTTGAGTAATAAGTCACCATAATCGTGCCCCAGTGAGTCGTTGATTTTTTTGAATTTGTTGACGTCAATAAATACCAAAGCAAATTGATGACTCATGCGCTTGGCTCGTTTACAAGCCTGCACTAAACGGTCATGCAGCAATAAGCGATTGGGTAGTCCAGTTAATGCATCGTGATGGGCAAGGTGATTCATTTTTTTCGCCATTAATCTCGACTCTGTCACATCTTGAAAGACCATTACAGTGCCAAGGTAGCTGCCATCTTTAGCTATAATAGGAGAGAAGGAATCTTGGATAGCAAAGGTAAGGCCAAGATGATTGGTAATGGAAGTGAGTTCAGGTAAACAAATGGTATGGCCTTGCTTTAGGCAAAGCTCAGGAAATTTATTGACCGAAGCTTTGGTTTCTTCGTGATACATAGACATCACATCATCAAATCGCCGCCCGACCACTTCTTCATTTAACATCGCGAGAATGGCTTCTGTGACAGGGTTAATATAAGTGATCACGCCATTTACGTCTGTACAGATCACGCCATCACCAATAGAGCTCAGCGTCACTTCGAGCAATTCTTTTTCTTCTTCTAGTGCCTGAGCGAGGCGATTTTCTCTGTTGCTAGTATTAAAATAACAGAGATACCCTGTAACGGTATCCGCGACTTTAATTGGTAAAGCAACAGGACTAATAACTTTGCCACTGTGTTTGGTCGTGCAATTACCATAGCTTTGCGTTACGAGCGCTTCGAACATGCTTGTTGCACCACTCTTGCCCTCGCTATGGATGTTACCGCTCACCGCGATTAAATTTTCAAGTTTTAACCCTATTACTGTGCTGCCAACACCCAGTATGGATTGCATTTGGTCATTGGCTTGTAGAATAACGCCATCGCTGTCTAACACCGCTTGTGGCACGGTAGAGTCATCATCAACCATAATTTTTTTAGTATCTTGAGCTTGCCACCAAAGCAGTGCTACAAACAAAAAAACTAAAGCGCTGATGGCAATAAAAGTAATAGGCAACAATAAGAATAGGCCCAATTTATCGGCCATAAGCATGGTTAAGGAGAGTAAAATACCAACAACTAAGAATATCCGTCTCATTGCCTAATCAAACCTAAGTATGGTGATGATGCATTTAGCGGTGTTTTGTACAATTATTGCCCTTACTATCGGCACTTCTACGCTAAACCTAAACCCATTAGATAAGTCTATTGGCTGATCACGCAATAAGTAGGTATCAAACACAAAGAGATGTTTGCATCAGTGTTTAATAACTATTGTTCACAATAGCAACGAATTCAAGTTTTTATCTGTTCTGAAAACGAAAGATTGTTACAATAAAACCTCAGTATTTACGTGTGCTGTAAAGGGGCTTTACAGCATATCGCCTGGTTATTTAAGCTGAGGTTTGAATAAGGAATATGTCAACTAATTATTTTTAAACTCAAGTTATTTAGACCACACTGCAAATTCATTGCCGCTCGGCTCAATAAAGTGAAAGCGACGACCGCCAGGAAATTCAAATATAGCCTTGCTTATCTCTCCGCCCGCTTGCTCTACTTTGCTTTGCACGGCTTCCAATTCATCGCTGTACAACACTACGAGCGCTCCACCTTGCGCTTGTTTAGAAGACACATCGGCTCGGAAAAAGCCGCCATCAAGGCCTGAATTTGCAAACGCAATATAATCTGGCCCGTAAGATTCAAATTGCCAATCAAACACCTGCTCGAAGAAAGCTTGTGTTGCTACTAAGTCTTTTGCTGCTAATTCTACATAATTTATATGGTTGTTCATTTTTTATTCCTTTTAAAATCTGTGCTTCATTTATGCTGTTATCGCCTAATAGAAAGCATTTTGTAGTCGCTTCTAAATCAATGTTAAAGTGTAGGCAATTTTATTCAGCGTTTATTATTGATTGTGCGATTATTATCTCTGCTCACTACTTTAGGAACTATCACATTCATGAGTTTCATCACTTCAGCTCACGCAACAGCAGCACAAGTGCCACTGACCACTTCGCAAATGCTTGGACAAAAGCTTATGCTCGATTTCCGCTATTACTGCGGTGAAAGCAAAAGGCCAAGTGGAGATTGTAGAGCAGCGATGACAACTTTACCGCCTGAGCTGTCCGAATTAATTAGTAAATATGACATCGGTGGCGCTATTTTGTTCGCCGAAAATGTGCAAAACACCGCGCAAATCGTCAGTCTAACCAATGCTTTGCAAAGTGCGGCACAACAAAGTAAAAGTCAACTTCCTTTATTTATTGCCATAGATCAAGAAGGTGGCCGTGTTGCGCGAATAAATCGTGAACAAGCAACGTCGTTTACCGGCAATATGAGTATTGGAGCAACCTATCCAAAACAGGGTGATACTTACGCAACCAAAGTGGCAAGCGCAATTGGAAAGGAGCTAAATAGCTTAGGGATCAACGTAAACTTCGCCCCAACGGTAGATGTGAACAGCAACCCGAACAACCCGGTGATCAATGTGCGTTCATTCTCGGAAAATCCAAAAGTGGTCGCCAAATTAGGTCTTGCTCAGGTAAAAGCATTTGAGGCCGCAGGCGTTCTCTCTGCGCTAAAGCATTTTCCTGGCCACGGTGATACACATGTTGATAGCCACACGGGACTACCTCGCGTTGATCACGACCGCGACAAAATTAACCAGCAAGATTTATTGCCCTTTGCCGAGATAATCAAAGCATCGCCTCCTGGCATGATAATGACCGCCCATATTCAATATCCGGCGCTCGACAACAGTAAAGTTGTTAACTCTCAAGGTGAGAGCATGATAAGGCCCGCGACTATGTCTTATCAGATCATGACACAACTACTGAGACACGAGTTGGGATACCAAGGCGTGACCGTCACCGATGCGCTAGATATGGCTGGGATCAGCGACTTTTTTAATCCAGTCGATGCGACAATTGAAACGTTTAATGCCGGCGTGGATATCGCGCTAATGCCTATTGCTATTCGCAATCGTGCAGACATCAAATGCTTTGAGCAATATATGGCTCAGCTAGGCGAAGCACTGGATACCAATAAACTAAACCAAGAACAACTTAGCAGTTCTATGGCGCGTATCGCTAAGCTCAAGACAAAGCTGCTACAATCGAGCGCTTCTTTGGCCATTGCCAATTCAACACTGGGTAATCCAAGTCATCGTCGCTTAGAAGCAGAGCTTGCACTAGCAGCTATCACCGAAGTAAAAAACGATGGTGTATTACCGCTCAGAGGTAACGCTCAAGTTGTTCACCTTATCATGCCTGACAGACAAAAATGTTTTGCGCTTGAACAAGCATTACAAACACACAGCAAAAACTCGCTCACACTTTCTTGTACAAGCCTACAAGCCTACGACCCAAACATTGCACATGATGCAATTAAACAGGCCGACGTGATAATCGCCGCACATGCATCACCACCGCAAAGTGCGGTAGAAATTGGCGGCATGGACGATGTAAAAAAGTTACGAGAGCATGGGGTGGCGCGTAATGTACAACCTGAGGCGCTGAAAGCATTACTGCAATACGGTCAGAAACTGGGTAAAAAGCAGCTATTTATCAGCCTAAGAGCACCATACGAAATTAGTACCTTTGGCCCTCTTAGTAACGCAGTATTAGCAAGTTATGCTTATAATGTAGACGTAAATCATGATAAAAAAGTAGCTGGGCCTGCCTACACGGCGCTGGCCAAAGTGATTTTAGGAATAGCGAATGCGGAAGGTTCACTGCCTGTTACAGTAAACCACTAATTGGAGGAATCTATGGATCCCAGTGCTTCTTTAAGTGCACCACATGCAATAAGAAAATTGATCAAGGATGGTGATTATACGGGCCCTACTAAAGGGTTCGTGCCTGGGTTCACACAATGTAATGTGATTATTTTGCCACAAAGCGAAGCATATTCATTCTTTCGCTTTTGTGAGAGTAATCAATCTGTTTGCAAGCTAATTATTCCGCCCAGCGAGCCGGGTAATTTTAACTTTGACACTTTGGGGAAAGATATAGACATTCGCTACCACCTCCCCAAGTATCAGATTTTAAAGCATGGCCAGCTCGCCCAAGAATGCCATAATATAGAAGAGCACTGGCGCGACGATTTAGTTACCTTTGCTTTTGCCAGTTATCTTTCTTTTGATAACTTACTCGCGCAGTATGGAATAAACCCGCCATCAGCGAATCCAACCACGCCTTTACCACTCTACATCAGTAATTTGCCTTGCAACTCAGTAGATAAGTACGAGGCGAATCAAATATTGGCGATGCGCCCATTAACCAAGCAAAATCTTATTAGTGCCATTCAAGCGGCAACACTGAGCCGACTTCCCTATGCGTTGCCACTTCATTTTGGTGAACCAAATGAGGTCGGAATCAAAGATCTTAGCAAGCCTAATTTTGGCGAGCCATTGACTTGTAAAGAGGGGCAGCTTCCGGTTTTTTGGGGTTCTAGCCTGACAGCTCAATTAGCCATAGCAAAAGCGGCACCTGAGTTTTGTATTATGAATAGTCCACACCATTTATTGGTGACAGATAGACAAGATTTAGAGCTTGCAGTAACGAAGTAGGAAATAAGCATGTTATTAAATTGCGACTTGGGTGAAAGCTTTGGCGCTTGGAAAATGGGGTTAGACGAACACGTAATGCCACATATCGACATGGCCAATGTCGCTTGCGGTTTTCACGCAGGAGATCCTGATGTACTCGAGCAAACACTAAAGCTGGTCAACACGCATCAAGTGACGCTTGGCGCACATCCAAGCTATCCAGACCGCCAAGGGTTTGGCCGCCGCTCAATGCAACTCTCAGAGCAAGAGATCATCAACGCCTTACATTACCAAATTGCCGCAATTGAAGGGATGGCAAAGGTGCAAGGCTTGACGCTAAGTTATGTAAAACCACACGGTGCACTTTATAACGATATGATGAAGTCACAAAGGATATTAAGCTGTGTTATCAAGGCCATTTCACACTATCCAAGTGAGCTTAAGTTGATGGTGCTAGCCACTGCGCAACAAGCAAGTCACCAACAACTCGCCGACGACTATAACGTATCACTGATTTTTGAAGCCTTTGCCGATAGGCTTTACACCGATGAAGGCTTACTGACTCCCCGCTCTGAAGCGGGCGCAGTGCATGACAAATCAGCACTACTTGCGCAAGTTAAGCAATTACACCAGCAAGGCAGTGTTACAACTGCAAGTGGGAAGTCACTTTCCTTACGTGCCGACACCTTATGCGTTCACGGTGACAACGAGGCGAGCATTGCCTTAATTGAAGAAATAAGAAACGTGATAAATCAATAATTTGTGATAGTCTGGCGGTACATGTTTAATAAAACAGAGTAGTTGAATGTCAATACCACAACAAACTAGTCCACTCTCGAAAAACCATACACTTACGAGTGACGATTAGTTAAAAAGGCATTAAACATACTGCGTTTAATGCCTTAGATCTTTAGCAAAAGCTCATTCAATGGTAAAAGGTGTGCCTTATCCAATCAAGACGGTGCCATTTATCAAAGTCTACAAGCTCAAAATGCTAAGCTAACACTGATTTGGCACCAAAAACTCCTGACGTAAACAGCTCCAAGGTGTGCAAGAGTAAGCAGTCACACGCTTAGTGCATAACCGACTAGGATCTCCACCAGGAGGATCGTAATCACCAGGGGGTCTTCCAGGAACAGTTACACTTTTCTCTGCTATTGAGTCGATGTATTCCTTCATACACTCACTCACGTTAGGCTCTTTAGTTAAATCTACTTTTTTCAAAGACCAGTATTCTAACGATAGACCATCGATTCTACTAACACCTCTTGCCACTTTAAAATCAAGCAGAAGCTTATTCTGGGTACCTATAGTATATTGCCCTTTATATGTAACATCAAAAACCAACCTGTTGTTCTCATCCCAAACGGTATTGGCGTGAACTTGTCTTTTGTTATGGGACAATGAGATATTTAAACCTAGGCCTCGCCTTAACTCTAAATTAATCCCCCCTCCAGCCAATCTGGTTTCCGTAGTATAGTCGCTCCAATTTTGCCCGTTCATGTCCGCATACACCTTAGCAGCCAGCTGATTGTACAGTTGCTCCTGGGCTCTGGTTGATTTTAAATATTTACTTGGATGCCCGGCGCATTGGTCTCCATCGGTTAGCCGCATAGGACCTATCAAAGTTTCAAGACTCTCACGAGTAGTAAAACCCGAATTCTGATTTAAGTCTTGTCCTGGGATTGAAAAGTTACTTACACTATAAAATTCTGAATCTAGTTCGTAAAACTTATTAAGCATGGTGATTTCATCATTACTTAGGGTTAAATTATTAACGCGAACTATTTTCTCAAGATGACCGTTAGGTATAGATTGAACTCGGAATTTATAACTTTGTCGAGCAACAGGGTTAGCAATAATAAATGTTTTTGCTGAACCATCACACACTTGATCATCGACACCTGGTATTGTTCCTGGTTCATTATTCCAATAACAATGTAGTGGCGGCGCTTTTGATCTTGCTAAGTTTATAGCTTGTTGTTCAGTACATGTATCACAAGAAAAAGTGTCCACTACTGCAGCTTGTACATTGCAAGCCCCTAATAAGAGTGCGGCCCCTATAACTTTAAAATTTATCACATTTACTCCTTTAAGTGTTTAAAATGTATGTATGCGTCAGAAAAAATCCAACACCCAAAACGTACACAAAAAAGAAACAAAAAGCAAACAGAAAAGAAACAACCACAAGTCAATCACAAGTTGAGGTTAGTACATTTTGTGGTTAGCATAAAGACTAAACTAGAATACTCCAGCTACGGCAAATAAAAGTTAGAATAATGATTCAAATAAATACGAGTAGACTTACCTTAAGACCTATACTTAATACAGATTGGTCGCTTTGGGCAGAACTTCATCAACAACCAGATGTCATGCGTTTTGTCGGTGAGATTACCGATGAAGCTACGCTGCGTGAAAAGTTTAACCGTGGTTTAAGCGCCGGACTTGGGCAGTGGCACAAAGAAGATAACACCTGGCTCACCTTAGTGATTGAAGAAACGGCCACAGCGACCCCAATCGGGCTACACGGATTTTTAAGTATGTGGGCCCCATTTCAACAGGCCGAGTTAGGTTTTATGCTCTCTCCCAAATTTCAAGGAAAGGGTTACGCCCTTGAAGCTTCTAAAGCCGTCATTGATTTTGCCTTGCACGAATGTAATTACCACAAGCTCATCGCCACCGTTACCCAAGGAAATCATGCCTCTCACCATTTACTCAAAAAACTAGGATTTGAGCTTGAAGGCACGCTAAAACATAACTTCCAAATTAACGGTGAGTGGGTAAATGACGAGAAGTTTGGGTTGCTAAAGTAACCTGAGCTTCGGATAATTAATGCCTTTCTAGCAGCCAGTTTTAGCGCTAACTGCGTTGAATTCACTTCCAATAGCCAGCTATTGGTGCGTAAATTTGCCTAGTTATCCCTAAAACTCTCTGGCTAGATAAGAAGATAGTTTAAGGTGATTAAAAAACAATGAGTTAGCTCATTCCTTATCCAAACCTCAGGTTAAGTAATAACAGAGCTGTGCTCACCAAATGAGGGCGGATCATTTGTTTTTAAAAACACTAGATCTCCCTCATTCTAACCACTCGCTATAGCTATAACATGGGTAACACTTACGCTTCTTAGCAAGTTAATCACTATTACGCTCAGAAGGCAGATCACTCATATATTCCACAAACTCAATTTCATATCCAGCTGGATCAATAAAGTAAACGTTTTTTCGGTGTGGATGCTGCGCCCCGACTTTATCGACCGCATAACCCGCTTCGGTTAGCCTATTAACGACACGCTCGATACTTTGAACCACATAGGCAAAATGTGCCAAGCCGACTTGGTGACCTTCGAGTGCTCTGTTGTGACCCTCACCGTGATCGCTAAACGCTATATAATGATAGTCATCACCAAAGTGCAGCCATGTTCGTGCTTTGCCGTACCACTCGCCTTGCCCTTTGCTTCTAACTTTCCAGTGAGGAAATGCGGCGCGATAAAAGTGAAGCACCTCTTCTAGGTCGCTAACTACCAAATTTACGTGTTCTAAGTACATATCATCCTCTTCATTATAAATTTCGTTAACTGCTGGCAACGATAAAACCGCAAGCTAAGTTGAGGTAAAGCACTTTTTTATAGACTTTTAATTTGTTCACCGCAAAGAGTTGATTAAGCTGCAATATCGCGCATAGTGGAAATGATAATTAGAAACAGGATGAGTCATGAAATACTTTCTAGCAGGCGTCGCGATTGCGAGCTCAGCTTGCGCTGTGCAAGCCGCATCGCTTGAGCCAACCGATATATTTAATCTTGAATATGCTAATCAAATTGACATCACCAATGACGGTGACAAAGTCTTCTTCGTGCGCAACCGCATGGATATAAAAAGTGATAGAAAAGTCGGTAATATCTGGTCTGTAGACCTTGCTACCAACGCAATGCAGCCAGTTACCTCTGGATTGCACATGGATTATTCTCCTGTGCTGTCGCCTAGTAATGATCGCATCGCTTTTGTTTCTACTCGCGACGGTAGCAGCCAAATTTATGTGAAATGGTTAGCAACCGGTGCCATTGCCAAGATCAGCAATTTAGCTCATGGACCATCAGGACTACATTGGTCACCAGATGGTAAAAGCTTATACTTTAGCCAGTTTGTTCCCAGCCAAAAGGCACCACCGGTATCTGTTACAGGAAAACCCAAGGGGGCAGAATGGGCAAAACCACCCGTATTTATCGATGAGGTATATTATCGCGCCGACGGTGCTGGTTATACCGAACCGGGCTTTAATCATATTTTCAAAATTGACGCCAACGGTGGCAACGCAAAACAGTTAACCTCAGGCAACTTTGATCATGGCGGCGAACTGAGTTTTGCTGATGACGCAAAGGCACTGTATTTTTCGGCTAATCGCCACAAGGATAACCAATTAAACCCAACCAACAGCGAAGTCTATAAGCTAGACCTAAACTCGCTCGAAATCACAGCGGTAACTGACCGAGTTGGCCCAGATAATCACCCAGAGGTGTCACCTAATGGCCGCTATCTGGCTTACCTTGGTTATGATGATAAAAAAACCAATTACGAGAATAGCCTACTCTATGTCAAAGATCTCAAATCAGGCGAAACCAAAACCTATGCAGCCGATTTAGATAGAAGCCTTGCCTCTGTCACTTGGGCCGCCAACAGCCGTGGTGTCTATGTAAGTTACGACAGTGAAGGGAAAACCACACTTGGCTACCAGCCGTTAAAAGGGCGTTTTGAGCAGATAACGGATGCCATTGGTAGTGTTAGTTTTGGTCGCCCCTATTCAGGTGGTGACTATGCCATCAGTGATCGTGGACTAGTGGCTTTTACACTTGCAGATACCCAGCGCCCTGCCGATGTCGCAATTGTAAAACGCGGCGAGCCAAGACCAATTACAAAGCTTAACGAAGATGCCCTTGGCGATAAAACACTGGCAAAAGTTGAAGAAGTTTGGCTAAAGTCGACACATGATCAACTGCCAATTCAAGCTTGGGTCGCCTACCCTCCTGGGTTCGATAAATCTAAAAAGTATCCGCTCGTACTTGAGATCCACGGTGGCCCAGTTGCAAACTATGGCCCACATTTTAGCGCCGAAGTACAACTTTTTGCCGCCCAAGGCAGCGTCGTGCTTTACATGAATCCACGAGGCAGCGACTCCTACGGCAAAGAGTTTGCTCAAACTATCCACCATAACTACCCAAGCCATGACTTTGACGACCTAATGACAGGTGTCGATCACCTGATTGGCGAAGGCTATATAGACAAAGACCGCTTGTTTGTTACGGGCGGTTCAGGTGGCGGCGTACTCACTGCGTGGACTGTCGGTCACACGGATAGATTCGCAGCAGCGGTCGTAGCAAAGCCGGTGATTAACTGGTATAGCTTTGTATTAACTGCAGATTTCTATCCATTTTTTGCGGACTACTGGTTCCCAGGAAAACCATGGGAGCACATGGAACATTATATGAAACGCTCGCCTATTAGCTATGTGGGTAATGTAAAAACCCCAACCATGCTACTGACAGGTGAAGCGGATTATCGTACGCCAATTTCAGAAACCGAGCAGTATTATCAGGCGCTTAAGCTACAAGGTGTAGAAACAGCTATGGTCAGAATTCCAGATGCCTCACACGGAATCACCAAAAGGCCATCCAACCTGCTAAACAAAGTGGCTTATATTCAGTGGTGGTTCGACAAGCACGATCCGAAGAAATAAACGGGATCCCAACCAAGACGGGGCAGCCTTGCCTCGGTTTCTTTACTAATTTATCTAACTTGTTTATTGTTAAAGAAAATCCACAAAAATAGGGAATTCAATATGGATTATGTCTCTCTCAATCGTGCGGCATGGGAAGAACGAGCCAAGGCACATTTTGATTCTGAGTTTTATGACGTCAATCGCTTTTTACAAGGTACCTCCTCACTCAATCCCATAGAATGTGAGCTACTTGGTAATGTATCAGGCAAGAGTCTGCTTCACCTACAATGTCACTTCGGCCTAGATAGCCTATCATTCGCAAGGCTGGGGGCTAAGGTAACTGGTGTCGACTTTTCGACAGAAGCCATTACCCGAGCAAATACATTGGCTCAGCAAACTGGGCTTGATGCCAGTTTTATCTGTCAGGATATCGCGCAATTTGGGCTTGAGAATACCACACAATTCGACATTGTCTTTGCATCCTATGGCACCATTTGCTGGTTACAAGATTTATCTCAGTGGGCTGCCACGATTGCCTGTGCATTGAAGCCCGGCGGTCAGTTTTGTTTCGTGGAGTTTCACCCAAGCATTGACCTTCATTTGGGTTACCCTTATTTCCCACAAACTCAGCCGGATATTAGCGAAGAATCAACCTATACTGAGAACCACCAAGATAGCAAACAAACCATTGCGACTTGGCCACACTCAATCGCCGAAGTGATGCAGTCCTTAATGCAAGCTGGTCTTACAATTACCCACTTCGATGAGCACCCTTTTAGTCCATATAACTGCTTTGAAGGTTTAGAGACAGTGTCTGGACAAGGCTTTCAGTTATTGAGTAAAGGGCATCAAGTTCCATTGCTATTTTCAATATTGGCGAATAAAGCGGAGTAGGACTCATTACTCCGCCGTATATTTTTTCATACCCAATACAATTACGAGACTATTAAGCACTATCTTTGCGCACCTAGCTAGCTACCAAAATTCAATATGATCTTACAAGCTTTCTGTTTTAAGCCAATTATTGCAAAAGACTAAATTAAAGTTTTACTTCAAAAATATTCTTGCTATAGAAAATAAATATAACACTTTGATAAGTTAGATTTTTTATCGATTTATTTTTCCGAACATACCAATTTGTTTTTCTGGATTTTCTCTTTTTAATTTGTGAACTAAAGTTTAACACGCAGTTTGAGACACACTTTAATTACGAGGGAAAACCCCATGAATAGAAAATCTAGAACGATGTTGTCTGCCGTAGCGCTCGCAGTAACAACAACGCTATCAGCCCCGAGCTTTGCTGCAATGAGCGAAGCGAAAACCAACCAATTTTGGTGGCCAGAACAACTAAACCTAAGCCCATTAAGACAACACAGCCCAGAATCCAACCCTTATGGCGCAAGCTTTGACTATGCCGCTGAATTTAGCAAACTAGATCTTAAGCAAGTCAAAAAAGACATTGAGCAAACACTCACTGATTCGCAAGACTGGTGGCCTGCCGACTGGGGCCATTATGGTCCCTTTATGATCCGTATGGCATGGCATAGCGCTGGGGTCTATCGTGTACACGATGGCCGTGGTGGCTCGGCAGGTGGCCAACAACGTTTCGATCCGTTAAACAGCTGGCCTGATAACGCGAACTTAGACAAAGCAAGACGATTATTGTGGCCGATTAAACAAAAATACGGCCGTAGCCTATCGTGGGCAGACTTAATGGTCTTAGCAGGCAACGTTGCGCTTGAGTCAATGGGCTTTAAGACCTTTGGTTTCGCCGGTGGCCGTCAAGACGATTGGGAACCTGATTTAGTTTATTGGGGGCCAGAAGATGCTTTCTTAAAAGACGAGCGTCGTGACAAAAAAGGCAAACTAAAGGGCCCATTGGCAGCTGTTGAAATGGGTCTTATTTATGTCAACCCTGAAGGTCCACACGGTAAACCAGATCCATTACTTGCCGCAAAAGATATTCGCATGTCATTTGGTCGCATGGCCATGAACGACGAAGAAGTGGTCGCACTGATCGCAGGTGGTCACACCTTTGGTAAAGCACATGGCGCGAAAAAGCCATCAGATTGTGTGGGTAAAGAACCAGCCGCTGCAGAGATTGAAGCGCAAGGCCTAGGTTGGAAAAATAAATGCGGCACGGGTAAAGGTGCAGACACCACAACAAGTGGTTTAGAAGGGGCTTGGACGGTCACGCCAACTCAATGGTCAACCAATTATCTCGACAACCTAATGAACTTCAATTGGGTAATGACAAAAAGCCCAGCAGGCGCGACCCAATGGATCCCTGACAACAAAGCTGCGGCAAACCTAGTGCCAGACGCCCACATTGAAGGTAAACGCCACGCACCAATAATGTTCACCACGGATTTGGCATTAAAATTTGACCCTGAATATCGTAAGGTCATTGAACGCTTCCGCAAAGATCCAAAGCAATATGAGTTGGCGTTCGCGAAGGCTTGGTTCAAATTGACCCACCGTGATATGGGTCCAAGAGCCCGTTATGTGGGTTCAGAAGTACCGAGCGAAGTACTGACTTGGCAAGATCCAATTCCAAAAGCGGATTACAAGATGATTGATAATAAGGACATAAGCGCCCTGAAAAAATCAATCTTGAACTCAGGTCTAACAAAGCAAGAACTGATCAGAACGGCATGGTCGGCAGCATCTAGCCACCGTGTTACTGATATGCGTGGTGGTGCAAACGGTGGCCGTTTACGCCTCGAGCCTCAGGTAAGTTGGGAGATAAACAACCCTGACGAGGTAAACAAAGTACTAGCTACATTGACAGACATTCAAACCCGCTTTAATAAGCGCGCTGGTAAAAAAGCGGTCTCTATTGCCGACTTGATTGTGTTAGGTGGTTCTGCGGCAGTTGAAAAAGCCGCAAACGACGCAGGCTACAAAGTAAATGTAGCGTTTAAACCGGGCCGTACCGATGCCTCACAAGCACAAACGGACGTCTTATCATTTAGCTATCTTGAGCCAAAGGCAGACGCGTTCCGTAACTATTACAGTGATGAAGCGTTTATGTCACCAACTGAAATGTTAGTAGACAAAGCCAATATGTTGGACCTATCTGTACCTGAAATGACGGTACTATTAGGCGGCCTACGTAGCTTAGACGCAAACTACAAAGGTTCAGAGCACGGTGTATTTACTGACAAACCAGGTCAGTTGAGCAACGACTTCTTTGTTAACCTGCTAGATATGTCGACTAAATGGTCAAAAGTAGAGGGGCAAGAAGGCTTATATGAAGGTCGTGACCGTAAAACTGGAGAGATAAAATGGACGGCAACACCGGTTGATTTAATCTTTGGTTCTAACTCTGAACTTCGCGCAATTACCGAAGTCTATGCATCGGACGATGCCAAACAGAAGTTTGTAGACGATTTTATCGCCGCTTGGGTGAAGGTAATGCAACTAGACCGCTTTGACTTAAAATAAACCAATTAAGTAGCGCAAACAGGGCCTAATTCAGGCCCTGTTTTTTATTCGTGCTGCACACCTACCAAAGTCAAAATCTAGCCAACATGCATTTTCGCACCACATGCCCGCAGTGTTTTCACCAGACAATTTGTAAATTAGTTTCAGGTACTAGAGACCCGGGTAGACAAATATGGTTGATAATTTACCTGACTGACCATGGGGAGTTGGCTTTATGCAACAGGTAGAGAGCCGATTCTTCAATTTAGTTGATGCACAAAAAATCGGCGCTTAGCGCGCCGAGTGAACTTAATGATCAATCATATCAGCCAAAATGATGGCTGCGTGGGTTTCCACCGCACCTGAATCGAAACCATACATGTGCCCATATTTGTTCGCTAGCTCGGAATGCACATTATTGATGATCTCTTCTTGCCAGCGTTTGAACCAAATGAAGTGGTTGCCGTCACTAAAAATTGGGGTGTAGGGCGCAACTTCTAATTGTTTACCGACTTCAGTTCTAACATCAGCAATGTATTCCAGCAGGTCTTTTACGTCCTTTTTTGAGCCTATATTGCCATGACCGCCATTAATAAAGTTCCAGTGCTTACTGAGCGGTTTCCTCAGAAGATTTTGTAGATCCACTTCGTAACCATGGAAATCTTCCGCTCCCGCAAAATTGTAAAACGGCAGCTGATCAGGGTTAATCATGTCGGCGAAATGCAGCACGCGATCGCTTGGAATTAGAATCATCGTGTTATCCGGTGTGTGACCAGAACCTTCTGGTGCCATCATCTTCAGCCTTATTGAGCCAAATTTGACCGTTCTAGCTCTTTTCAAATCGTACACTTCATTTGGTGCAGGAACTTTAGGGGTTCTCACACCGTTTTCGTTCAATTCAGCGTGAAGGTTGATCTTGTCAGCAACGGTTTGACTAGCGATAACACGGACATGACCCACTCTTGGGTAGTTTTTCTTAATTAAGTCAATAAGTTGATTACCTCCACCTACATGATCTAGGTGATAATGAGAATACATAATAGCAGTGATCGGCTTATTGGTGATGGATTGAATACCTCGAAACAGCGCATCAATACGACCATCACCAAGAGGGTCAATCAGTAACACCGAGTCTTTGGACACCACAACGGTAGCGTTGTAGTAATTTACTCCAATCCAGTAGGTGTTTTTACCCAGTTTCTGTACAGTGAATTTACTGTCATCAAACTGGCGTTCATAAAGGTTATTGATTTTTTGGCCGATTTTCAGCGAGTGCTTTGCTGATGGTTCAACTTCGATTTGAGCCGTTTCACCAGGGAATAAAATCGCGTGTTGGTTATTATGGTCATGGCCCAATGCACTGACATTAAAAGTAAACACTGCAGCAGCAATAGGGGTTAAAGCTAGGGTGGGTAGTTTCATTTTTCTCTCCTCAATAAGATGAAAAAAAGATAAAACAAAAACAAACATATCAAAAATGCATGTTTGTTATAGTATGTAGATCATTTACGCATAATTTTATACGGTGATGGCATGGGTGTACCTGAGGTGAATCTACGCAGTATTGACTTAAATTTGTTAACGATCTTAGAGAAGGTGTTGATCCACAAGCATATTAGTCAAGCCGCTCAAGCATTAAACATGAGCCAGCCAGCAGTGAGCCGAGCCCTGATGCGCTTACGAAAGCAATTTGGTGATCCATTGTTGGTAAAGGTGAAAAATGAGTATCGTTTAACTGCAAAAGGTGAGCGCCTTCGTAGCGAACTGGAACTATCACTCACTACAATTCGTCATATGTTGGTGGATGATGAGTTTGACCCCCTGCAATACTCAGGCGTGTTCACTATAGGGGCGCTGGATTTCGAAATGATGATGATTGTGCCGAAATTGTTGGCGCGCTTTCAACAGCGAGCTCCAAATTTGAAATTACAAATTGTGTCTTACAACTCGTTTATACCGCTTCATGACTACTTGGAAAAGGTGGCGGATTTATTACTGTATTCCACAGATGAGACACCTACCAACGTATTTAAACAGCGTTTATTTAATGACAATTATGCCATAGTAATGTGTTGTCAGCATCAATGGGCTCATCAGCCTATGACGTTAGCGCGCTATTGCCAGAGCCGACATCTCATCGTTTCTGGTAATGGCTTGTGCAAAACGGATATGGATCATGAGCTAAAAAGGTTGGATGCTCAGCGAGAAGTAGTGGCATCTTTGCCACATTTTTCGATGGTGCCGGAGTTATTGATTAACACGGATCTGATTGCCACTTTACCAAAGCGTCTGGTCACTCATTTAAGTAGACGTTATGACATCACGGTAGCCGATTTACCGTTCCACACTGCCGATTTTCAAGTTGAACAATTTTGGCATCTCATTCATCACAATAGCCCAATCCACCAGTGGGTGAGGCAGGAAATAAAAAGCTTGGTGGATGAAGAAATCGGTGAAACAGCGTGAGGCAACTTGATTGAATCGCCTCTTCACTCGATCTCTCAACTGAGCATTATCTTTATCGATAGCCCTGTTATTAAACGGCTAAACAGCGCCTCGCGCAGCTAGACATCCAGAGTTATTTTTAGGCAATGCTACAAAGCAAAGCCGAGATGCGAACTTATCCGTCACCACATCGCTTTGTGCTTTATCGCTACTGTTATAGAGGTGCAAGTGATTATTTTCGACAAAATAAAATCCCAATTGGTTTAATCGTGCCGCCCACCGAAACCCCGATGCTAAATCACACTTTATATAAACACTTAACTCTCGATATTGCATTTGCTGATCACCGCCCCACAGCAACTGATAAGGCACATTTGCGCGCTGTAAAGCCCCTTGCCAAAATCGTGATAAGCGCTGATTTTTATCTTTACAAAGTACCTTTCCATGTGGATTCCAAAGGCTCAAGATAGCGCCCCGTGTATCAAAGCAGATTGGTTGTATTGGTTGAAAATATACTTGTAAATAAAGCTGCCACAGGTTTGGTTCAATTTTCATGTTTTACTGCTTGTTTGATTGTATTTACCAGTTATCAAGATGGGCTCATGGTTGAAGGTTTGGCTGCTCCATGTAACCGGCCTATACATCTTATCAATAACTAAAAAATTATCACTTAACCAATACAGCAACTCGCTTTTGCTCGTTCTCCGTGAAGGTTTGTTTGAGTAGTGACTCGACTTTTTCTTTTGCGATTTGGCTATCACCAAGCTCGGCTAAAATATTTTGCTTTTGCAGCATAAAGCTTTGTAGTTTTTGCTGCCAATGCTGTTGTTGCTTCTGGACTTCAAGTATACGCGTTGCGGCTTCATCGCCGTACTCAGCACTTAGTTCATTATAGTGTTTTTGCTGCCAGTTTGCGTTTAGGGTGTGTAACTGGGCTGAGGTTTGAAATAACACTTGTTCACGCTTTGGAAGCCCACTGATATGCGTCTCAATTAATTGCTGCTTTTGCGATTCAGATATAGATGCGTCTGACAAAATTTGCCAGCGACTCAAAGCTTGCGTATCCCACGCATTAGCATCTTCAAACCAAACTGCTATCACTTCATCCGTAAAAAATTGCCGCTGCAGTGCGTGTAGCAGCTCAACACGTTCTAGTAGATTAAGATGCGTATCCACATCAATTAAGGCCTGCTTAAATTGCACGTAGAGACCTGCAACTTCGTGAAGGCATTGTGGTAATAATTCCAGATAAGCTTGCCACTGCTCGGCTTGGTTATGGTTTTGTAGCTCAAAAAGCCAATCGTCGATTTGATGCTTATGCTGTTTATTAATGGTCTCACAATGTACGCTTACAGATGCACTCCTTGTGGGTTGTGGGACCTTATGCGCATCATTTTTCAGCTCAGATAACTCCGCGAACCGGGGAACATGACGCGGCGTCTCTTGCTGTTCACTCTCGATATAAACCAGCGACAGCATAGTCAAAATGATTAGCAAAAGGCCCCACTTTTTCATAGCGCCAAACCTTTTAAACGGCGAATATGCTGGCGATAAACGGTTAATGGGTCTGTTTCGAACAAGTGATGAATACCAATGGTGTGGTTTACCTGATCTAAATGGTTCATTTTGAATTGGTTATTGATCACCTGACCTAAATTACTAGAACAAGCTGATACTAGGCCGTCGTTGGCCTCATCAAAAACTTGAGAGAACAGTGCAAGTGCGTTGTCAGCAGGGTCAAATACGTTGGTCCATGCTTTGCTGCCACTCCATGAAAAATAATGCACGCCATTGCTCGCTAGACTTTGCGTTTCGCCACAATAATGACTTGGCACACCCTCTGGGTATTTTTGGTTGAATGCTAATGTGCCAGCCGTGGTCAAAGCACCTAGTGCTTCGAGTGCGTCTTTTGGTGCGGTGGCTTTACCAGATAACAAATCAATCAACCCCGCAAGGCCGTTAGCAAGCGACGCTAAAAACTGCTCCGAAAATGAACCACTGTCTACTCCACCGCGAACAACATCAGCAAAACGGCTACCCCAGTTTACGCCACCAATACTAGTCGCTGAGGCCACCCACTCAGGTTTAACTGAGGCAACGTAGCGAATAGTTTGCGCGCCTTGGCTGTGACCAATTAAATTAACTTTGTCTTTACCCGTTAATGCTCGAACCAACGCAACTTGCTCTAGTAGTTGCTCACCACGCAATTCTGAATTATGGGCTGATGATACTTCTGCAACATAAACCTGCCCACCTTCATCATGGATCACTTGTGGTACGCGATAAAAATAATCTACTCCGAGCAGGTTATCAAAACCAAACAGACCGTGGACTAATACCACGGGATACTCTAATTCCTCACCGCTGTGGGCGGGAGAGGTAACGACCGATAGCAACCCAAGCAGGGCGCTGAGAATTAACCTTTTCATGTACTTACTCCAATTATTACAATTTAGTAACAAATAAACTTTAGATTACAATGGTCAGAGGTCAAGCCAGAATAGTGTGAAAAATGAAATTTTGATGAATGTTACGTAAACAAAAGTAAATAATGGCAGCGTAAGTTAGTACCTAGGCCCAGAGGTTAGCACGCACAGGGTACCCCCAAAAGAAGCCAAAATACGGCTCCTTTTGCGAATTTCTAAAAATTAGATTCAATCGAGGGTAAGGTCTACAAGCAGTCAGCATAAGGATAAGTTGTGAGCTCACCTAAATGCACTTGGTAACTATTGCCGGTAATAGCTGTGGTACCGTAATACCCGGCATCAGAACCAATAGTAAACGCCTCTGAAGCTGGGATCCCGGCTTTGATAAAGGCTTCAGCATCTGTTTTGGCATTACCATAAGCACGAACGACATCAATGCCCTGCACCTTTAAGCGATTAATCTCCGCAGTTTTATATTCTGCTGTTTTAAACAAACTGGTTTCATTACTGAGTGATGTGCGTAGAAAGCCTTGCGGTAAGCCCATCCAATTTAACCAACCGCGCGTCCCTTTAGCATACCAATACACTCTGGCTGTCAAAAATACGGGTTGATAGCCCAAATCAAGATAGTGGCGAACTAAATCATAAGCGCCATCTTTGGGGTCGGCATGATCTATTCCGGTATAGTCGCCAATTTGCTCGGCATCGGATTCGGTCAATGTGCCATCGATGTCAAACAGGACCGCTTGAGTGCCTGGCTCAACAACCGTGACATAACCTTGTGCACCGGTGCCATCAGCTGGTACGCCTGCGTATATACGATACTGACCTGCCGATAACTCGGGCAAGGTGATAAACGCCTTGCCATCGCCATTGGTTGTTTGCTCACCAAGATACTGCCAATTTGTGTCCGACTCAGCACGGTAGTAAAACTCCACCGACTCGAATTCCAAGTCTTTATGAGTGATGCTACCGTAGTCAAATTTAGCAGTGATCTGAGTTGAAGCACCGGCAGCGGTTACTTGATCGTGCACCATATGGTAACTCGGCAACCAAGATAAGTATTTGTTAAACGAGCTAGAAAAGCTACGCTTGACCATATTAGGTGCAGCATAATGGGTTTCTAATGCGGTAATACTTGGGCAAGTAGGGGTTGCCAGTGATGAAAAAGAGGCAAATAACGCTGCGGTTAAAATAGAATGTCTCATGCACGACTCCGTGTTTATTATTGTCATAACGAATACGTCACCCAAGCAAATAATCGACTTACGTAGGTAACAAAGAGCAAGGCACAACAGAGTTGGCCTTGTCATAAAACGCTAGAGCATAAACTCGAAATGTGTCAAATTTGTTAACTCAAATGTTTTATTTAACATTCCATAGATGTTCTACCATCTCTTGTGTACTGACTTCCATGCAACCTTGGCGGTTAACGCCTGCCCAAAGGGGGCTAAAATCGCCGCATCCTTGCTTTTCAGCAGCAGCGCGCAATGGCGTCAAAGCAGCTGATGCATATGGAAAAGTCGGTACGTCTTCGTTAATGAAGTTAAGATCTATCATTAGCCGATTTTCAATCCCACGGGCAGGGCGACCAGAAAACACATTGGTCACGGCAGACGGCTCAGCCAGTGATTTAAGTGCATCACGATGTACCAAAGAGGTGCTTGCTTCATCACACAGTAAGAAGCAGGTGCCGATTTGTGTTCCACAGGCACCCAATTCGTGCATCATAGTAACATCATGATGAGAAGCAATCCCCCCGGCAGCCACTACAGGCACAGATAGCGCATCACTAAGGATAGTTACTAATTGTCGAGTATGCAGTTGAGACTCAAGTTTTGTCTCGGTGAAGGTTGCCCTATGCCCACCCGCTTCAATCCCTTGCGCTATCACAATGTCTGCACCATTTTCAGCTAACCATATTCCCTCTTCCAAGGTCGTTGCGGAAGACAAAATAGTCGTCCCCCACGATTTTACGAGCTCGACCAGTTCAGTATCAGGAAGCCCAAAATGAAAACTGATCACGGGAGGTTTATAAGGCGCAATGGCCTCAGCCATTTCCCTATCAAATGGGCGTCTTAAGATCCCCATTTCATCAGTAGGTGTTAACTCAAGCTCATCGTAATATGAAGCCAGCTTTTTCTTCCACTTGTCTTGCTGATAAGGGTCAGGCTCCGGCATCTCATGGCAAAAAAAGTTAAGGTTATATGGGCCTGAAGCATATGCTTTAAAATGCTCAATTTCTACAACGACCTGCTCTTTACTCAGCATCCCACAAGGGATTGAGCCGAGTATTCCGGCATTGGTCGCTGCGACCGCTAAGCGCCAATTTTGCACACCTGCCATTGGCGCTTGGATCATAGGAATGGAGATATTAAGTAATCTGGTAAGCTGCATCACAAGGTCCTTGTTTTAGGCAAAACGACATAAAGCCGAAGGTGCTTTCCAGTGTGGGGAAGAAGCGCTTAACGGTCAATGATTGTGCGGCTAATAAAGCAAACTTTCTCTTGCCAAAACAACCATATTTGAAATAGTGTTTCTATAACAATACAAGGACGCCGTGATGAATATCTCTCTAAGAGCCATTGATAAACAAAACTACGAAGCCATTTGCGATTTAGATGTCAGCCCTGAGCAGCAAGATTTGGTAGCCTGCAATATGTTTTCCATCGTGGAATCAACATTTAATGATGGCTATACCACACGCGCAATTTATCAAGATGATGAAGCTGTTGGGATGCTAATGTGGGTACAAGAGAGTATAGAGCGCATCTCCATTTGGCGCTTTATGGTTGATCAGCAATTTCAGCAACAAGGGATTGGGCGTAAAGCGCTCACCCTCGCACTCGAAGAAATCAAGCAGACACCAAACCTTACCACCATAGAAATCTGTTATGTACCGAGCAACCCCGTTGCAAAATCGTTTTACGCGAGCTTTGGCTTTGAAGAAATTGGAATCAATGAAGAAGATGGTGAAATGCTAGCGGTGATCAAGCTACCTCTATAATAAGTTGTAATTAATGGTAATTTGCGCAAATGAAACATTAGGTTAAACTCACTTAAAAATGTAAGTTGGCCAATTAAAGGAATTACCATGCACGAGCATACTAAACGCATTTGTGATTTTCTCACCGAAATCCAGCTACCTTTTCGATTTCATGAAGTCGAGGAAAATACGTTTTTACCGGGTCTAAAAACGGTAATGGGCACGCTCTATATTGATAATGAGAAATTGCGATATCCAGGTGATATATTGCACGAAGCTGGCCATATCGCCGTATGCGAGCCAATATTCCGCGGCCAACTTCATGAAGATGTGTATAAAAATGGCCTAAAAAATGGCCGAGAGAAACAAGCCATGCAAGGCGAAGAAATGGCCGCCATTGCTTGGTCGGTTGCTGCAATCCAATATATTGGATTGCCTCTAGAGGTCGTATTACATAAGGATGGCTATAAAGGCGCTAGCGCTAGCTTCGTAATTGCTTTTAGGGAAGGAAACGGATTCGGCTACCCATTACTCAGTGCGTGGGATATGACTTGCCCAAAGCAAGGTTTTCCTAAAATGCAGCAATGGATCCGCGAGCTTCGTTGGATCAATGAATGAATTAAGTTAATCCATTCCCTATCTACACCTTAAGCTGTCTAGTAGCTCGAAATAAAAAAGCCCGACCACAAAGTCGAGCTTGGGGAGGCGTGGCGCTTTGGATTGCCACTTGCTTACTGATTAAATTCTTTCTCAGACAGTTTGCCATCTCCGTCGCTGTCGAGCTTATCAAAGATTGAAGCAAGAGATTCTGACAGTGACGCTTCACTTTTAGAAATAAAACCATCTTTGTCTAAGTCAAAATCGTTAAATTCTGCTGCCATTGCTGAGCCGGCAAAAAGTACTGTGGCGGCTGTAATTGCTGTTGCTAACTTTTTCATTGTGACCTCCTAGCCTTTAAAGTTAGAGAATTCAGAAGCACTTAGCTGACCATTTTTGTCTGCATCTAGCTTCTCGAACTGACCGAGTAGTGTTGATGATACTGATGCTTCTTGCTGGCTGATCTGCCCGTCTTTATCCTTGTCTACATCTTGAAATGACAAGGTTGCTGCCAGTGCCATCGTACTCACCAATACACCTATGGTCGTTGCACATACCGTTCTAAGTTTCATAGCCATTCTCCTCACTATGCCCGTCTCTCATTGCGGCTCTAGTCGCAAATTAACCTTTAAAGTTAGAGAACTCAGTTTCGTTTAGTTCTCCGTCAGCGTTTACATCTAAGTCTTTAAACTGTTCGATAAGCGCTGTATTTACTTTTGCTTCGCTCATGCTAATAGCACCGTTGCCATCTGTGTCATAGCTTGCGAAATCTTCACCAGCAATAGTATTTGCTGAAGCCAATGTTAGACCTGTGATTGATAGTGCGATAAGTACATTTTTCATCATTCTGCTCCTAAAATTTCCTAAATATGATTTGCTTTTGGACGGCTTGATTAGCCTTGGTAATTTGCGAATTCAGACTCGCTTAACTCACCGTCGGCATTACTGTCTAGTTGCGTAAATTGCTCTGCAAGGGACTGATTTACTTTTGCCTCAGTCATGCTGATAGTGCCGTTACCGTCAGTATCATATTTAGTGAAATCTTCACCAGCTAATGCAGAAGCTGAAGCGAATGTTAAACCTGCAATTGAAAGTGCTGCTAATACGTTTTTCATGATAGTCCAATCCTTCTGTCGTTTTCGTAATGGTGTTAAAGGCAGTGGGCGCTACGCCCACCTAGCGATTAACCTTCGTAGTTCGCGTACTCAGATTTGCTTAGCTCGCCATCGGCATTAGTGTCTAAGTCTGCAAACTGCTCAGTTAACGAAGTGCTTACGCTTGCTTCAGTTACACTGATTGAACCGTTGCCATCAGTATCTAGTTTTTCAAAATCGCCACCAGCGAGTGCTGATGCTGAAACCATTGATAGACCTGCGATAGATAGTGCTGCTAGTACGTTTTTCATAATCTAATCCTTCAATTGTGTTATTTTTTGAGTCAGGCACGTGGCCTAACTCATTGTTAAACTCAGTGCTAAATTAGCCTTCGTAATTTGCGTATTCAGACTTACTTAGCTCACCATCTGCGTTAGTGTCTAGATCTGCAAACTGCTCAGTTAATGAAGCGCTCACACTTGCTTCTGCTACACTGATTGAACCGTTGCCATCAGTATCCAATTTTTCAAAATCGCCACCAGCTAGTGCTGATGCTGAAACCATTGATAAACCTGCGATAGATAGTGCTGCTAATACGTTTTTCATAATCTTTTCCTTAAATTGGGGTATATTTTAAACTCTGCTATTATGTCGTCGGCTTGTGACTAGCCTTCAAAGTTATCAAACTCAGACTGGCTTAATTGGCCGTCTTGGTCGGCGTCAAGGTCTTTAAACTGCGCCATCAAATTTGGATTTGCTTTTGATTCGCCTAGTGAGATGTAACCATCTCCATCAACATCGTATTTATCAAACTCAGAGTTTGCGTGAGCACCTACTGATGCGAAAGAAAGTACAGCTGCTGATAGTGCGATTGCTAAAGTTTTCATAATCAGTTCCTCTCATATTTCTAAACTTGTCGTTTCTGCTTCTCTACGTTGGTTTGTGTTGAAGCGAATGTTTTTTGCTTTCGAGATAACTATTCCAACTTTGATGCCAAAGTTTAAAAGAATATAAAAATCAACAAGTTAAAAACAAAGATGAATTTTCATTAAGGATGGATTCAGTGAGATTGTTGCCATTTAGCAACAGGAGATGTCGAGATAAAATTAAAACTTATTTATTTTCAATAAGTTAAACTGTCGCATAAAAGCAACACCTTAAAAAATTAGGATGTAAGTGCAGCCCAAAGCGATTAAGTTTCATGCGACAATCATTCACATTCGGTATTGAGCAGAGTCGCCAGAAAAAATTTTTATAAAAATATCGAAAATTTTTTCTTATAGTTTCTAAGAAACCAGGAAACAAACAAAACCATATAAAAATCAATAGATTAAAACTAAAACCCATCTTAAAGTAATGGCTATAAAAGTGACAGCGTGGGCGGGAAACTGACGAAAAACACAAGTATTTTAAAAAAGTAGTAGAGAAAAGAGAGGAGTGTTGCTAAAAAGCAACATCCGCTAGATTGGTGTTAGATTACGAAGCGGTACCCAACCTTGCAGCTCTGACTTTTTACTTGAGCACCACACCCAACCATTGAGTTGGTTATGCCCCAACAGGTGTTCACCTTGAACTACCGATAGTTCCTGAGCGGTATAGTCCATTAATGCAACACCTTGTTTGGGATTGACTAAGCGAAATACTTGAGCAGGTACCCAACCAGACACTTGCTCCTCAGTTTCACAGAAAAACCAATTGTCCCACCCCTCCTCGCCCTCATATTCTTCACCAACGGTCAATCTCGCACCTTGTTTAAACGTGATGGGGGTCGGAAACTCATTGATATGTTCCTTGATTACTTCGTATTCGGTATCTAACTGCTTATTTTCCAAGTTTTAACTCCATGTACGTCAGCCATTAGACTGGCGCTTTAGCTCTTCTAGCATACGCTCATCGCCCATCAAGTTTTTGAGGATAGCTTTAACCTTAGGGTCCGATGCATTTTCGTAGAGAGACAGCAAATCTTGTGCGATCCTTTGCTGCTGCTTTGGATCGGCGCCTGATTGAAAGTACTGTGACATCAACCCTTCTGCTGCGAGACTTTTCACGTAATCATTAGGTTCTTGCTCTAGCATTTTCACGAATGACTGTGACAAACGCTCATCAACGATAGGTGTACGCGACACGAGCTCAAGCGCCTGTAGCCTCAACTTTTCATCACTCATGTTATGCGTCATATTGAGGATAGATTCTACTGCTTGATAATCATATTGCTCTAATTCATTGCGATTTAGCATAAACATGTTCATTTGCAGCTGACTCATTGCCGCTAAACGTTCTGCCGCCGGCAAACTGTTATTTAGAATTTTCTGTTTTAAGTCGTTGCTGATTTGACTTGCGTACTCAGGATCAGTTTTGATCCGCATTTCGTAGTCTTCGGGTAAGTCTTCATAAAAGCCATAAATGGGGTTTTCTGCTTTCATCTCGTCGATTTTCTGCTGTTCACGCTTTTCTATCAAAGAGAAGATTAAAGACTCAAACTCATCCGGCGCCTGCTCAGAGAGTAAATCTGACTTTTCCATCGACAACGCCTGTAACCTCGTTTCAAGTTTATTGATCCGAGCCATTAACTGAGCAATTTGTTCAGACTCGTCAGTTGAAATCTGAGTGCCCTGCGTATACTGAGTTGCATTATAGTGAGGCTGTTGAGTAGGACTCTGATACACGTGCGTTGCCACAGGAGAGGTTGCTAATTTGGTTTGAATGACATTAAACCCAGAAAAAGCCAATGCAAGAACTGAGCATGAAAGCGCTATATTGAGTTTAAGATTAGACATGAACGAGTTACCCTTATAAAAAGTAGCAATGTAATAGATCTGCAAGACAAATACTGTAAATGATTGTACTGTAAATTGATACAGCAAGAGGCAATTACGCAGATAATTATTACACTTTGCATAAGGTGAAAAACGAGCCTCTAAACAGCTTGTCATTATTGCCAACAAGGAATGACTGTGAATAATATACTGCAAACCGTCCACTATAAACCTATCACATTGCTTTTACTTGGCATTGCAACGGTTACGTCATTGCTTGGCAGCAGCCCACTTTGGCAAAGTCACCAAGCCTTATTTCAATGGATTTTACCATCAGCCGTACTACTTCTTGTGCTGCGATTAGGGTGGCATGTTCGTAAAACAAGCTTGGCTACTAGCCCCAGCAGTTTACACAAAGACATAAAACTCTGTTGGATAGCCCTGCTCTTATGTACTTGCGGAGATATCGTCAACTTCAATTTCTTTGAGCTTTATCATCGTCAAGATCAAACCATAAGGCATGACTACTTGATCGACTCCATTTGGTTTTTTGCCCTTGGCTATGGGCTTTTACTTGGACTGCTTATTCGATTTTTACGACGAGAATTTGCATTAACATTGGCAACCGCGGCCGTGTTGGTTGTGGTGTCTATTACGTTATCGTCGCTTAGCTATCAAATGATGTACCTACCCACCATAAGCCAATACTCCCTGCTGTTGAGCGCAAGTTATAGCTTATTAGTGACCTTGCTCGGTGTATTTGGTTTTTTGCTTATTTTTCAAAACCTTAAACTCAAAGAAAAAACCAACTACGCAGTTGCAAGCGGCTTTATCCTAGCAATGCTAGCGGATGCTGTTATCGGTCAATTTTGGCTATTCGCAAACCAAGGGGATGGCTACTTTCCCATTGCAAGGCACGTTAATTGGGTCATCTATATTGGCTCGCAAACGCTACTATTATTGTTTCCTGTTGCCATGATAAAAACTAATGTTGCGAGGTGTAAAGCATAAGCAATAAAAAGGCCGAACTATGTCGGCCTTAACTATTTGTGCGCTATATCGATAAGCTGCTTATCTTTTGACAATCGCATTGTGGTAAACGTTTTGTACGTCATCCACATCTTCAAGCATATTGATTAGCTTTTCGAATGTCTCGATTGCTTCTGGATCTTCAATTTCTACGTGAGTTTGCGGCACCCAAGTGATTTCGTCTACCTCAAACGTGATCCCCTCAAACGCTTCTGTCAGTGCAGTTTTCGCCTTGAAGTATTCAGTGTGAGGTGCGAAAACAGAAACTTGGCCGTCTTCAACTTCTACGTCAGTAACATCAACATCAGCCATCATTAGCGCTTCCAAAACTGACTCGTCGTCATCACCTGCAAATCCTAAGATTGCGAAGTGGTCAAACATATGCGCCACACAACCTGGGTTACCTAAGTTTGAACCAGTTTTGGTAAACGGTAAGCGAACATCTTTGATAGTACGGTTCATGTTGTCTGTTAAACAGTCAACGATGATCATGCTGTTGCCAGGACCGTAACCCTCGTAACGCGCTGGCGTGTAATCTTCACCTGCACCGCCTGCCGCTTTTTCGATTGCTTTATCAATAACGTGTGCAGGAACTTGATCTTTCTTTGCCTTGTCGATTAAACGACGTAGTGACAAGTTCGTTTCAGGATCTGCGCCGCCATTTTTAGCAACAACGTAAATCTCTTTTCCGTATTTTGAGTTTACTTTTGTTTTTGCCGCCGCCGTTTTTGCCATGGCGTTTTTGCGGACTTCAAATGCTCTGCCCATCTTAATGCTCGTTTTTATAAAAATTGGCGAAGATTTTACCAAGACATTTGAGTTACGGCTATACCCTTATTATCCGTGATGGTAATTTGCTTTAAGTCACACGATTATATGCTTGTTTTGTGGCTATTTTGTGGCGGACCTAAGCAACTTTACTATAGTTAATATTGTTAAAATTTACCGCTACGGGTGGCTTATATATGATTACGTTCGGCTTGGGAAAAGCAAAAAAGCAAGATGGACAAGATACAGCGCTATTTCAACACTTTAAGGCAACAACCCCTTACTTAGAAGTGGATTATCAAACAGATATTTTTCAGGTGAGTTCGGCCTTTAACCGTTTACTCGGATACCCAGTTACCCACGAGCTGAAATCTCTCGCTTTTATATGTCACACCTCAACCGATGCCGCCGTACTTAAGCGTGGACTCGCTAAACTTGAGCACCAAGCACATGCAAAAGTTGAGCTCTCTTTCAATACAGCGAATGACAACAAACCGAAGAAGTTGTTACTGGAGCTATCACGTACTCAAGAAGGCAGAATTTTAGTTATTGCGACTGACATCGGTCATTACCTCACCAACATTGCCAACATGAGTGCAAATTTACAAGCTTTATCAGCGTCCTTTGCGATTATTGAGTTCGACATGCACGGTAAAGTGCTGAGCGCGAATGACAACTTTTTGTCCGTTATGGGATACAGCTTAGAAGAAATACAAGACAAGCATCACAGTCTGTTTGTTAAGGATGACTACGCAGCCAGTGAGGAATATCAAGCATTTTGGCAACGCTTAAATAATGGCGAATTTTTTGAAGGTGAATTCGCAAGGCAAACAAAATCGGGTAAAACGATATGGATCCAAGCCACCTATAACCCTATTTTTGATGAACACAATAGACCTATTAAAGTCGTAAAATATGCCTCAGATATCACCGCACAAAAATCAAAAGCCGCTGACTTTCAAGGGCAAGTTGATGCCATCAAACAAACTCAAGCCGTTATTGAGTTTGACCCTTACGGCAACGTAAAGACTGCAAACAGGCTATTTTTAAATGCGGTTGGCTACACATTAAGTGAAATACAAGGTCAACACCATCGACTCTTTGTGGCACAAGAAGAAGCTGAGAGCAGCGAATATCAAGACTTTTGGCACGCTTTACGACAAGGTAAACATCAATCAGGTGAGTTTAAACGTCTAACCAAATCAGGAAACACTCTGTGGATCCAAGCAGCCTATACTCCCATCTATGACGAAAATGGCCAGTTGGACAAAATCGTCAAATATGCCTCGGATATTACTCAAGCAAAACTGGCGTCTTTCGACTTTGCCGGACAACTCAAAGCCATCAATCGCTCGCAAGCTGTTATCGAGTTTGATTTGCAAGGTAATATTTTAAAAGCAAATGAAAACTTCCTGTCTGTTATGGGCTACAAGAAAGAAGAAATCATTGGCAAGCATCACAGCATGTTCGTCGACAGCTTTTACGCGCAAAGCAGTGAATACAAAGCATTCTGGCAGCGTTTAAAACAGGGCCAATTTGAAGCCGGAGAGTTTCACCGTTTCGGCAAAGGTGGCAAAGCAATCTGGATTAGTGCCACCTACAACCCCATTTTAGACGAGCAAGGCAAGCCGATAAAAGTTGTTAAGTTCGCAACGGACATTACCGAGCAAAAGGCCACTGCTGCTGATTTTGATGGTCAGCTTCAAGCCATTCGTAAGTCACAAGCCGTCATTGAGTTTGCAATGGATGGTACTATTTTATGGGCCAATGAGTCATTCCTAGATACGATGGGGTACTCACTTGACGAAATCAAAGGTAAACATCACCGTATTTTTGCTACACACGAACAGGCCACTAGCTCTGAATACCAGCAATTTTGGCAAAAGCTCAACCGAGGAGAGTTCGACTCAGGACAATACTTAAGATTGGCAAAACAAGGTCGAGAGGTATGGATCCAAGCGTCTTATAACCCTATCCTCGATCAACAAGGCCGTCCCTTTAAAGTCGTTAAATATGCAACGGATATCACAGAACAAAAACAAGCGGTTGAACATATTAAAAATGCTATCTTGGCAATGGAACAAGGTGATTTAAGACATAGGATCACCCACCACTTAGGTGGCGAGTTCTCGGTGCTGCAACAAGCGATGAACGGCTTATTCGATAAATTAAGCGACTTAGTTAACACCATAAACAACGGTGCAGAGCAAGTGTTTGATGTGGCTAAACAAATCGCGAATAACAACGAAGAACTCAATAGCCGCATTGAAAATCAAGCGGCGAGCTTAGAAGAAACCGCCGCCACTATGGAAGAGCTTACCGCTACGGTTAAAAAGAATGCGAGTAGCGCAAGTAATGCCGCAGAGAAAGCGACTATTGTTAGAGAAAAAGCACACTCAGGTAAAGCATCGATTGATGATGCCATTTCAGCAGTAGGTAAAATCGAATCTTACAGCACGAAAATCTCTGACATTATCAGTGTCATTGACGAAATCGCTTTCCAAACCAACCTCTTAGCACTCAATGCTTCCGTTGAAGCAGCCCGGGCTGGTGAGGCTGGACGCGGATTTGCCGTGGTTGCCGGAGAGGTAAGAAACCTTGCTCAACGTAGTGCATCAGCGGCACGTGAAATCAAAGCATTGATCAAAAATAGCGTTGATGCTGTGGCGCAAGGCAGCAAACTTGTATACGAGTCTGGCACGACTTTCGATGAGCTAATGCAATCAATTGCCGAGGTGAGCAAAATGGTGGCTGACATAGATAACGCTGGGAAAGAGCAAGCTGAAGGGATAGCTGCGGTTTCCACCACCATCGCGCAAATGGATAATATTACTCAGCAGAACGTTACTCTGGTTGAAACAACATCTCGTTCAGGTAGAAATATGGAAAATCAAGCCAAACTACTTACCGATCAAGTTGCATTTTTTCAACTAGATGAATAGTTAAGGGCGCACTATCTATACAACCACATACAAGTAATTTATCTGAATATACCCGTTGTACCCTTAATGCATCGGGTATGTTATGCTCGTCCCGCTGGCCAATCTTCCTTTTGTTTATCGCTTTGCCCATTTGGACTGTTTTATTAGACAAAAGGAAAAATGATGATAAGTCCAGTTACACCAAGCGATCACCAAGAACTATTGGCTGTTTGGGAAGACTCTGTGCGAGCCACTCATGATTTTATCACTGAGGCGGATATCGCTTATTTTAAACCTATTATTGTTGAACAGGCATTTCCAAACGTTACGCTGCACTGTGTAAAAAATAGCGACTCGAATATTGTCGGTTTTATCGGTGTACATGACCGAAAAATCGAAATGTTATTTGTACTCGATAAGAGCAGAGGACAAGGTGTCGGTACTGAGTTACTTCGCTTTGCGCTTGAAACACAAAATGTGCAGTTCGTCGATGTCAATGAGCAAAACCCCGAAGCCGTCGGCTTTTATGAAGCTAAAGGTTTTGAAGTGTATGAGCGCTCACCAACTGACGATATGGGAAAGCCTTACCCAATCCTACGAATGCGACTTCTAACGTCAGCTTAATTCAAATATGGGCCTACGCAACGGGCCCATAATTTATCTTTGTCTAGCCAGAGCACTTAGAAAACGCCTAGCATACTGATATTTAAATCAGAGAAATCGATACAATCACATTACATACAGTAAACGAGCAGTTGAAAGTAAACGCACTAAAGCTGTTTGCTTGGCAAGTATTAGTAACCCGAGCTAATCACTTTCATTAAGGCCATCTCTTGATCGTTAAAAAACTTTGACCATTTACAATCATTTACTATTTAAATAAGAAGCACAATAAAATTTATCTCCATCTTTAAACTGGCTATTTTTCAATCTAGAGTCCCGCTTTTCAGTACAAAAACCAACCCAATCAAATTTATGTAATTAAAGTTAAATTGACAATCGCACACAAAATAAAATAAATGTAACAAAACAAAAACAAGGAGAGAAAAAATGATAAAACAGTTATTACTTACTTCCGCTCTATTCGGATTAGCAATTTGTTCGACTAATGCACTAGCAGATCAAGTGCTGTGCGCTGTAAGCCCTACTAGCACCCCTCAGGAAATGAAACCCGATTTTTGTGGGAGCCAAAGAGTAACATCCTCGAGACCCTACGTAAGCTTTCAATTTGAACCATCCAAACTTGTAGAGCATGTGACGTGGCGTTTCAGCACACCATTATCTGGTAGATGGGACTGTGGTCCAAGCACTGAGTGTGTTTTTTATGATGATGGGCTCGACAGCTCACCTTTGAGAGATGCAACAGCGTGTGTCACCAGAGTACTTTACAAAGATGGCACATGGAAAAGTATGAACGAATGCGCAACTGCGATTTATAACTTAAGTTCTAGGTTCTAGGTTCTAGGTTCTAGAGTTCATCACAAACCAATAATAATTTGAATTATAAGGAATATAAAAATGAAAAAAACGATAATTTCAAGCACACTACTTTTACTCGCTACAACTACCTACTCACAGCAAGCTGAAGCAGCACACGTTGAGTGCCTGATCGGTGGAACTAGTACACAACAGTTTTTTGAACCCGACTTCTGTTCAGCGATGGCTAACACAGACCGTCCCTCCGTTGCATTTAGATTCATCGCAGACAAAGATGTTGCAGATGTGGTTTGGTCATATAGTGCATCCGCTACAGGGAGCTGGAACTGTGGTAGCAGTACATACTGTAGCTTCCGCGATAATGGCAGACAAAATAACGATTTGTTCTACAATGCTTCGGCCTGTGTAACAAAAGTACTTTATAAAGATGGGACGTGGGAAAATACAAACCATTGCGCTAATGGGCATTACTCAAAGCAGTCAAGCAATCCATTCTAAGGGGTTATGCGTATGAAATTTTCAATATCAGCCTTGGTATTTCTCACGACTTCTGTCTTTTCAGGCTACGCCTCAAGCTCAGAAAGTGTACAATGTGTAATTAGCCCTACGAGTACCCCACAAGAGTGGCAAGATATGTGTGTAACTCATGATGTTATGTCACCAAAGCCTACTGTAAGCTTCCGTTTTCAATCGACAAAACCGATTGAGCAGGTTAGATGGAACTACAGTGCGTCCGCTACAGGCGTTTGGGATTGTGGTACAACACAATACTGTCAGTTTAAAGATAACGGTAGAGACTCGAGTAGTTTCAGAGATGCTAGAGCTTGCGTAACCCGAGTTTTATACAAAGATGGAACTTGGAAAGACACTAACGAATGCGCACAAGCTTTGTATGGAACTGGAAATCGTTCTAGATAGTGTCAATGGATAAAAATGAAGCTTTGCATTCATATAAAGCTTCATTTTTATTTACCAAACTAAGAAAATAAATTGGGGTAATCTACTTCAGCAAGCTGCATACTATTTGGCAGGCAATCATTTCTCATAAAAGTCATTAGTTCTGGGCGCTTCTCACATAGCAACACATCCAATGCTAAACGATTTTTTCCATACACACCTCGATGTATCATATTGGCTGAAAATACAAGAAGATCTCCGGCCTTTAGCGCTATAACCTCACTGTTAGGTAGATTGTTATGGTTTCGATACCCTGCCTGTTCTAACCTGACATTTAGCTCTTGAGGTAAGTCCCAACGTTTATGAGTACCCGGGATCAGCTCTATTCCTGGTTCATCTTCCAATGCTAACCGAAAATGAACAACTTCAGGCCCCAACAACAATGCTTGTTTTTGCTCCTCAATGGTTAAATGATATTGAGGATCTCGATGCCAATAATTTAGTTGGCTTGCATTCACGGGATTAAAGAATAGTTGAGTATTCATAAACCCAAACTCACGCGTGAATATCGTTGACGCGAGCTTAAAGAGTGAAGCAGAGGCAATAAATTTAAAAAGGACAAGCCTTTGCTGTTCGTCTAGATACTTTGGTGCGGTAAGATAAGCAGAATTGACTGCCTTATTTTGATAAAAGTCACTATTATCATTCTGCCAGGCTCGATGGAATGCTAAAACAACCTGCTTTATCTTATTAAGCTCAGTGGAGGATATAAACTTGGGTTTTAGAACGTAACCACACTCATCAAAATTATGAACCGACTTTCCCATCACTTATCGACCTCTGACATTGCAGAAAACTCTCCGATAACTAAACCAATTTCATTTTGCCTCATATCGTACTCTTCCATTTATGGAGTGTGTTTAACCTGAGGTTTGGATTACCAACATCATATATCATGGGGTTTATCTGGTGATATAAACAAGGTAATGTTGTTGCAAGAGTCATGAAACAATTGGCTTCAACCTTAGAGCATATAGTTTTAAAGCATCATTTACGGATTGCAGGCTGATTGCTTCGCTGTTTGACTCTAGCTTTTAAATTTTGCAATCACAGCGCGTCTAAAATGACTTCAGCCTTACTTACTTCAAATTGCTTAGGTTGTTCTACATTGAGCTTTGTCACAACACCATCTTCAATAATCATAGCGTAACGCTGCGAACGCACACCGCCAAATGCTGCGGTATCCATTTCGAGCCCCAACGCCTTGGTAAAGCTTGCATCGCCGTCTCCAAGCATCATAATTGCTTCTGCATTTTGTGCATCACCCCAAGCTTTCATTACGAAGGCATCGTTTACTGATATACATGCGATAATATCAACACCTTTTTCAAAAAACTTATCTGCATTCACGACAAAACCAGGTAAATGAGATGCTGAGCAAGTTGGTGTAAAGGCACCAGGAACTGCGAAAAGTACAACTTTCTTACCTGAAAAAAGTGTCGTTACTTCATGATGAATCATACCGTCAGAGGTGAGCTCGCTCAGCTCTGCATGTGGTAATTTTTTTCCAACTTCAATCATTGTTTACGTCCTTAAAATTAGGGCTAAATGCCTATATTTTGTTACTTAACCAAAAGTCACTATTAGTGCTACATTTGGATTCGTTTTATATCCACTTGCGGGATTTCATAACCGGTAAATAGCAGCCATTGTTTTTCTGCTATGTATGTAAGACCGCGACTTCGGCTAAAGCTGCGCTCTGGAACTCGGATAATATCTTTGTGCGCATTATTGGCAAAGTCAAAATAGCTAATACGAAAATCACCACGCTGAACATACAAATAATAGAGCCCTGAATCAGAAACAGACCAACTTGCACTTGAGGCCAAATGTGCATTTTTAAATAAAAGCGTTTTGTCTCCAGTTGTAATCTCCATACGCCACATTTCTTGCGGTTCGCTTTTATATACATACAACACCCCATTATGTTCAACTACGGTGGTGCCCGCCGTTAACTTCACGGGTTCGCTTTTTGAATCAACAAAAACGCGAAATACATTATTACCATCAGAAATATAAATTGAGCTGCCATCTTGAGACCAACTGGGTTTACCGTGATATTTAAGCCCTGTTTCTAACCGTGTCACTTGTTGAGTAACCATGTCCAAAAGTTGAAGTTGACTTCCTTTATGTGACTTTGTCGTGAAAATCGCTTTAGTACCATCCGGGGACCAAGCAGGATGCATTGCCTGTAGCCCAAGCGCAGTCAGCTGTTTTCGTTGATCACCTTCCAAATTAGAAACCCAGATTTCATCAAATCCTGATTGATTGGACACGAAAAGTAAACGCTCCGATACCGATGAGTAACTGGGATAACGAAAACTAGTTTGTGACTGTAGTAGTGGAAAGGGTGAACTGGCAACTTGCGCATTAAGGTCAAGCTTCATAATGGAGGTATTAATATTCCAATCATGAAAATACAAATATCCAGAACGACTAAAGCTTGGGTAACTTAGGCCATCAAATGGTAGCGTCCCTAACACTTTACCATCGAGCGCCAGTTTATATGCCGTACGAGCACCATGTTCAATTGATGATACAACTAAATAATCATCAGTTGGATGCCAGCTTATTCCCCGTAAATCGTCATGCCCGCTTAGTAGAGTAACTTCCTTCCCAGTCTCTAGACTTTTTAAATATAAATTCTCAAGCCCATTGGGTAGGTTTCGACTAATCACTATTTGCTTGGCGTCGGGTGAAAGAGCTATGCTCTCAAGCTCACTCCCCTGACAATCTAACTCACAGCCCAACTCAGTTGCTGTTTTATCATTTAAATTCAATAAGGTTACTTTTGGGTTACCAGCTGGCTGCTTGGCGATAAATCCAAGGAGGTTTTTCTCTGCGGAATAAGTTAAAACGGTTGTTATGTCTGCAACACAGCTTGCTATTTTTGACTTTTTACCCGTCACTACATGTAACGACTTGATGGTACATTTCCCTGCATGTTTCTCTATATAAAATAAAGTTTGATTATCTCGGCTCCATACTGACACGGATGCATTTTCAGGACCATCAGTTAGCGCCTTGAGAGGGGCTTCTGGTTTCAGTAAGTTCTTTAAATATAACCCTGCATGGCTCCCAAACTTACGCCACGCAAATGCCAAGTATCGTTCATCCGGAGAGGTGCTAGGAAATAACTCACGACCTGGAAAGTCTGTTACTTCTTCAAGTTGTTGCTTAGGCTGGAAAACTTGAAAATAAAGAAAGGCAATAAATACAATCAATAATATTGCCACAACACCAACTGCTTGCGTCGATAAAGTCGAGCTTTGCCTAGTGGGTGTATCGCAGGCTTCTATAAAAATGGGTTCAATCTTTAATCTATATCCAGACTTTCTTATCGTTTCTATTATTTCGTAATCTTCCTTGTCACTCCCATCTTCGCTGGCGCTACTCAGTGCTTTGAAAGTTTTGCGAAGATGCCAAATGGCATTGGTAAGTGCTTTCTCTCCAACAAATAGATTCCCTCCCCAAACCTCTTTTATTATTTCTTCTCTCGCAACAACGTTCGGATAAGCACGCGCTAGTACCGTCAGCACTTCAATAAATTTTGGTTGCACGCAACATACCTGTCCTTTACTGGATAGTATATGTCCAACCGGATCAATATTGACATGTAGTAACTGATAAGTCGCGCTGTGCTGCATTTTTCCAACCATGAGTAAACACGATGTAAATCATACCTAAATTAGCGACCAAAAGACAAAATTAACGCGATAAACATCATGATAGAAATTCACTCCCACCCTCAAAAAACAATATAAACAATTGAATTTAATACTTATTTTTCAATAGATATTAAATAGAGATAAAAACGTCAAAGAATAGATGTCGAATTTATTGCGTGAACATTAGCGATAGTCACAATGGATAAAATGAGAAGCCGTAGTTTTTTGTAGTTTAATCAGCACAATAAGATACGTACTTCTTTCTTCAAGCCCCAAAAATAAACAACAATCAGAAATTAAAAAGAGGGACTCCCGTGTCACCTAACAATAATATTAAATTACTCGCCCTATCTATCGCGCTCGCCTGCAGCAATATGGCAACTGCCGAAGAGCAACAAATCGACCGTCAGCAAGTTGAACAAAATAATGCGGTAGTTAAAGCACAAAATGAAGATAAATCACTAGAAAAGATCGTCGTCACCGGTTCCCGCATCAAACGTGATAGCTTTTCAGTGTCAACCCCTATCGCCACAATGGGAGCCGAGTCGCTAAATGATGCAGGTTTAGGTTCGCTTTCAGATATTCTTTTTGAAGAAATGCCCCAAGTGAGTGAGGGGACCGGTAATGGTAACTCGCAAAGCAGTGTGCAAAATACCGGACTTTCAACTATCGACTTGCGCGAATTGGGTGTTAGCCGAACACTGACTTTGATCGACGGAAGAAGAGTCGTATCCAACAGCTATTCGGGTAACTATGTCAGCCTATCAACCATCCCTAAAGGTATGGTTGAGCGAGTTGAAATTATCACTGGAGGCGCTTCTGCAGCGTATGGCTCCGATGCCATTGCAGGTGTCGTTAATATTATTACTCAACAAGACCAGGAAGGGGCAACATTTAGTGCCCGAGGCGGTGAAAGTACCGAAGGTGGCGCTCAGGAATACACAATAAGTGCGGACTACGGCACAACTTACCATGATGGCAGAGGCTACCTTTTCATTAGTACCTCATACGACGAAGAAAAAGGATTGAGCTACTGGGACAGGAAACGTGCTCAGCAACAAGATAGCTGGGATTATGATGATGATCGTATGTGCAATGTAATGCTCACAGCAAACTACGATCCAGATACCAAAAGCGCTTACCGTTGCATGAAAGATATTGATAAATCACAATGGACTAGTTTGAGCGACTCTATCCCTGGTGGTGTATTTGATGAGTCAAGTAGCACTAAGCCAAACTCAGGTTTTTGGTATGATGGCACAACCTTACGCGACGATTGGCAAGAAGAGCTCCATGGTATCCACATCAACCAGTTCACTATGTTGAGAGTACCGGACAAAGACCTCTCTGCGGCAGTAAAAACAGAGTATGAGTTTGACTCGGGTACTGAAGCTTACTTTCAAATGCAATACAGCCGAAATACCTCGCGCAACGTAAAGTCGCCTGAAAGCGAGGATGAATGTGATGCGATTGTTACCTATGATCCAAATAGCAGTCAATTTGGCTCAGACTGTATGGGTCGGATTCCGTATGATAACCCCTATATGCCAGAAGCAA
Organism: Pseudoalteromonas sp. Of11M-6; assembly: GCF_022347905.1. Taxonomy (NCBI): domain Bacteria; kingdom Pseudomonadati; phylum Pseudomonadota; class Gammaproteobacteria; order Alteromonadales; family Pseudoalteromonadaceae; genus Pseudoalteromonas; species Pseudoalteromonas sp. Of11M-6. Next base: position 46,058 of record NZ_JAKRFW010000005.1, read on the forward strand.
TTCGTGCAGAGGCTAGCTCCAAAGGCGTGAAGTGGGATCGGCTATTCACCGAAGTGGGAAATATAATCACTAGTAATGAGAGAACAACTATCAGATCTTGGGGTGGGTTACGTGGTTATATTTGGAATGACTGGGAGTGGGACGTTTCTGTTGGCTACGGCAAATTTAAGCAAGAGCAAACCCGCAGTAACGAAATTTACGTTGCACGAGTCAAACAAGCGCTAAATGCTGAACGCCTTGATGATGGTACGGTTCAGTGTAAAGATGAGCAAGCACGTAGCCAAGGCTGTGTACCAATCAACCTTTTCGGCGAAGGCTCGATCACACCTGAAGCGGCGGATTATATTCGCGCTAATCCCGCTATTACGACTGATATAGACCAAGTGACTATTTCTGGCTTTATTACTGGTGATTTATTTGAACTTCCAGCGGGCTCTGTTGGCTCGGCATTTGGCTTTGAATATCGAAAAGACACGCAGAGCGTATCAACTAACGTGCCAAATGGTGGCGTAACATTTAACTATGTTCCTACATTTGAAGGCGATGTGAGTGTTCGTGAAATCTTCGGTGAGTTGTCACTGCCACTATTAAAAGACGCACCGATGGCCAAGTCACTTAGCGCCGAGGTTTCTGCACGTATCGCAGATTACAGCTGGGCAAACACAGGATTAATCCAAAGCTACAAAGCAGGTTTCATTTACGAACCAATCGAAGGCTACTCTATTCGTGCTAATTGGGCTCGAGCAATGAGAGCTCCAACAATAACAGAGCTAATGTCACCACCTCGTGGAGACTATGATAGCTTTGATGATATCTGTGATGGTGTTACCGCGACGTCAACAGATGCAGGCCACGACAACTGCCGCAAAGATGCGGGAATACAAGCCGCTATCGCCGCTGAAGGTACTTTTGAAGACGAAAATAACGGCTACTCACCTAATTCAGGAAATAGCGAGCTGTTTGAGGAAACCGCAGATACTATCACCATTGGCTTATCTTTAGCGCCTTCCTTTGCACCGGATTTTAGAATTGCGCTAGATTACTACGACATTCAAATTGATGATGCGGTAAGCTCACTTGCTAACGAAGACATCATTAAGTTCTGTTATGCATCATCAATGGAATTCGGTGACGGTAACGAGTTTTGTCGTGATGTTAAACGCGATGAAGAAGGCCAGATTTATGAAGTTAATCAACGTGTCATTAATACCGATGAGATCCGCACTAAAGGTTACGACATCGCACTAGAATATGTGTATGACGCTAGCGATTACGGTAGCTTTAAGGTGAAAGCCGATTGGACACACGTTATTGAATACTCAATCACCAGTACGGGTCCTGATGGACAATACGAAGACCTTTATGAAGGCTACCTCAGCACCGATATCTTTGAAGACAAAGGCGCTATTTCACTAACTTGGTATAAGAATGACTGGCGTGTACGCTTTAGCACAAAATATAAAGGTGCAGTGGAAGCCAGCCGTTCGAGATATGAAGACTGGCAAGCTGCAATCGCCAAAAATAACGAGCGCTGTACAGCTGGTGAGACAAGCTGTATCGCAGATCCAGAGCCGCTCTGGCAAGGTGCGCTGCCATCAGTAACGACTCATAGCTTAACGGTAAACTACAGCATGGAGCTAGGCGATAACCGCACTCTCTCTGTTTATGGTGGTGTGAATAACCTGTTCGACGAAAAAGGTCCGTTCATCGTCGGCGGTACAGGTAATTTTGATAGCGCCTATGGCTCAGGTGTTGGCCGTTTTGCGTTTATTGGAGCAAAATACCAGTTTTAGACTTCTGCATTGATCCAAGGGGCTACCACTGAGTAGCCCCTTATCTTTACAAACCAAAAAGTGTATCGCGTAACTTATCTGAGATTTTGTCAATCTCTGCATTGCATTGGTTGTAGCCTTGGCAATTAATAATTGCACTCATAACCATGTTTTTTGACGGCAGATACCAATTTAACGTCGCATACCCAATCTCAGCACCGTTATGATGATAAACAGGTTCATTTCCGACGTGCTCACTAAAGATACCCATGCTGTATTGCTGTCCGGTGACATCAGTATCCACCCATACGGATTCTCCTAGCAATTGCTCACGCACATTAGCGGGAATATCTGGGCTCGTTATCATGATTTTAAATAAGTCAACAAGATCCTTAGCCGTCGATACAATCGGCGCATCAGCCACACCAATATTGGCATAGTAAGGTTGCGTATTAATTTCATTACCCTCACCATCAACAAAGTACCCTGATGCAATTTCACCAAATGCCTTTTCGATTCCTCCATAACTCATACTACTTAAGCCAAATGGTTCAAAGATATACTCACGCATCGCCTTTGAGTGATGCACCCCTAAAACTTTATCCATAATTAGGCCCGCCAATAAATACCCGGTATTAGAATATTTCCACGCAGCTCCGGGTTTGAAATTGGCGTCTTGATTGAGGGCAAACTGCAGTGCAAAGCTGTCCGTTTTTATTAAGTCTGGCTGTTGTAATACTGCAGCAAAAAATTCACCGTTAGCATCATTGAGATAATCATATAATCCAGCCGTATGATTGAGTAACTGCCGAACATACATTTCGTCACTGTTTTCTATCTGTTGTAAAAGTTCGTCAGACAAATAATCACTTATCGGTGCATCTAGATCTAATAACTGTTGTTCATGCAACATCGCCATTAAGAGCGCAGTTACTTTTTTCCCCGCACTGCCATTTGGGATCCTAGCGTCCGTGGTCATGGGTATCGTATTTTCTTTATCTGCTAACCCGGCAGCACCATAAAATTGAAGCGTAGGCGAATCAATATAGAGCACAATACCAGGGATACCCGCTTCAACACTTTGTTCGAGCATCGCTTGAAAATCAACTTCGGCTACGGGAGGAGAGACAGGGCTCGGTTTAGGGTTAGACGTCGATTGACTATCATTACAGCCAAATAATGACAGTCCACCACACAATAATGTGACCAGTTTTAGTGTTCTCATGAGAAATACCTCGTTTCGTTTAAGTGATAAAACAATAACTAAGGTATGTACGCCATGCTGTCTCTGACTTTTTCAAAATGTATCAAACAGTAACGACTTCCTTTATTTTCATGCATAATGTCAGACCATTAATTATGGAAGGCCAGAACAAGCTTGATACAATTCGATACAACTTGCAGAAAGTCGATACAGCTATACTCGCTTACACTCACTACAGTAACTAGCAAATTAATAACTAATAGAAATTGCTATGAAAACACATTTATTGATTGCAGCCTCACTTATGGCCGCAAGTGCAGCGCAGGCCAAAAGCACTGACGCAAAAAAAGAAGGTCACGGCTATTTGGCCATTGGTTACGGGATAAATTACAACAGCGATATTTACAATAATGCCGAGACCTCGCTTTCGCCCACTGTACATGGCGCCTACTATTTTAGTAATGGTCTATTTGTCGAGTTTCCAGGCCGCGCTGAGAAGTATGACCCAGCACTTGCACTCGGTTATCAGTTTTATGAAACAGAAAATTGGGAATTTGATGCCCTACTCTCAACCGCTCATGGGCGAATAAATTACCGTTTTGGCGGGACTCGCTATGAGCTAAACACTTCGTCTTATCTTGGGGTAAGAGCTACAGGGAATGTATTTGGCTTACAAATTAGAGCTATTGTTGCACCAAAAGTGATTAACTCAGATTATTCAGATGGTCGCTACGCTTCATTATGGATCTCTAAGCCTTGGCAATACAAAAACTGGCACTTTTATAGCGCAGTCGGTGCACAATACCGAAACTCGGCCATGTTAGATTATTACTACGGTGGCGCACCATTTAAAGATTACGATGCCAAAGGTGGGGCTAATCTTGGGGTAAAGCTCGGATTTTCACGCGCTTTAACAGAAAATTGGATAGTCGATGGCCACGTCAGCTACACCAAATATGCATCAGGTATTATGGATAGCCCTATCACTAAAGCAATTGTCAGTTTTAACGATAGAATTGAGCACGGTGAAAGCATTGGCTTGTCACTTAGCTACGTATTTTAAGGAGCTAAATATGAAAAAACGACTATTTGGCTTAGCCCTACTCGCAATGCAAACTCAAGCGAAAGAAGAAATTAAGGTCCCCGTATGGACCGTAAAACCAGGGCAATGTGTTGCGCTCGAACAAGGTCAGCAATGTTTTATCGACCTCTCAGTGACCTGGCAAACCTCTGTGACCGGTAACTTTTGTCTCCATGCCGATGAAAAAGAGCTGGTTTGTTGGCAGCAGCAAAAAACCGCGAGTTGGCAAGGCGAGATTTTAGTTGAGAAAGATTTGCTCATTACCTTAGAAGATAACAAGGATATTCTCGCAAGCTATGCTCTGCAATATGCTTGGGTGTTTAAACAACAAAAAAGTAACGCCGTGCGTTGGCGACTTTTCTAGGAGTAGTTGTGGTAGCCGAGTTAGTCCTAATAGAAGACGATAAAGAGTTGGCCCAGTGGCTGAGTGATTACCTCTCTACCAAAGGATTTTCAGTGCGGCTATATCATGATGGTCAAGACGGGCTGGAGCACGTTTTAGCCTCTCCCCCCGACTTGGTGATTTTAGATGGTATGCTGCCAAGTTTAGATGGCTTTGAAGTCTGCAAGCAACTGCGTCTGTCGCTCAGCATCCCAATTTTGATGCTCACCGCACGGGATGAGGAAATTGACGAAATTATCGGCTTAGAAATGGGGGCTGACGACTACCTCAAAAAACCTGTAAGAGGCCGGTTATTAGAAACTCGTATCAAAGCGCTATTAAGGCGTCATCAACCTCAACACCAAGCGCCCAAAGCAACACTTGAGTTTGGCACACTCTACATTAATAAAGAAGATAGGAACGTTACCCTTGCAAAGCAGCCAGTTAACTTATCCAGCAATGAGTTTGATGCGCTTTGGGTACTTGCCAGTAAAGCCGGACAAATTGTTACCCGAGATGAGCTTACTAAAGCACTCAGAGGATTTGATTATGATGGGTTTGACCGCTCTATAGATTTGCGTATTTCGCGCTTGAGAAAGAAGCTAGGTGACGATGGCCAAGACCCATTTAAAATAAAAACGGTATGGGGTAAAGGATATCAGTTGGCGAAGGACGTGTGGTAATGTGGCGCTTTGTGTTTGCTTTACTGACCATCTTAACGCTTACAAGCGTTATCACAGGTCAGGTGTTTGATAAGCTTATCGCCGCATCCTCCGAGAGTAATGAAGCGCATTACGATCCACTTAGCACAACCGCACCAATTATTGCCGCAATGGCTAAAGACAACATACCTGAGTCACAAATTACTGCGCTTCCACTGCACCAAACAATAACCGCTCAACTTATACCAAGGGCCGACTATCCACTCCCTGCGAGCTTAAGCAGCACACTCTCACAACAGCGACTTATTTACCTCGAAAGCGAATCATCAGTAAGCGCTTGCATACTTACAAGCCAAGATAACATATACATCCTGACAATGCCGAAGCAATTTCAGACTAAATATGGCCTGCTCATGACCTTGTTGTTTTACACTATCGTTCTGATTGTTGTCGTCGCCTTTTTATCCCCATTTATTGCTAGGCTGTTAAAGCTCAAAAATGCCGCACATCAGCTGGGTAAAGGCGAACTCAACGCCCGCGTGCAAGTCGGTACGGTATGGTACTTAAAGGATATTGAGCAAGCGTTTAATCAAATGGTACGACAAATAGCCGGGTTAATGACTGACATGAAGCTATTAAGCAGCGGACTTTCTCATGAACTACGTACGCCACTTGCAAGGGTAAGAATGGGGCTAGACACACTGGTTGAAACTCATGATGATGAGCTGCGGGCACAGTACGAAGATAGGATCAACCAAAACCTTGATGAAATGGAGCAAGTGATTGATGCTATTTTAGATTACGCAAGATTGCAGCACCGCCTTGACGACGTGGAACTTCAGCCTGTTGACTTGAATGCTATGGCTCACCAGTTAGCCAATAACGCCCACCATCATGACTTAACACTAAAACTTTCGTCAAAACCTTGCTGGATAATCGGTGAAGGTCAGTACTTACGCATGCTAATCAATAACTTATTATCTAACGCGATAAAATATGCCAACGGTAAAATATCACTAGAAACCCGAGTCGATAATGACAAGGTTAAGTTTATTATTGAAGACGACGGGATAGGTATAAGTAACGAGGTTCGAGACAAAGTGTTACTACCATTTTATCGCGACAGTTCTCAATCACAATCAGGGTATGGAATTGGCTTGGCCTTTGTGCAACGTATAGTCACTCGTTTTGGTGGTACCATCGTAATTCAAAAAAGCCCCGCGCTGGGCGGGGCCAAAATCACTGTTTCGCTGATACAGACTCAGCAAAAGTAACGTTAACTCTGAAGCTGTGGTAAGCAGTGCTACAGTTCACCGCTTGGCAACGGAACAGTGTACAACAACCTAATATTCAAAGGGAGTTAGGTTAATGTGGTCCACTGTTGTCTGCAGGCGTTTGCCAATTACTCTGCCACACGTAGTTGCCATGGATATAAAGCAGTTTATCCGCCTGAATAAGCCCTCTATCTGCTTCGGTATATCCGAGTGCTTTGTCACTCGCTATGGGCGTTGCTACCTCGGCACGGCTACTCCCGCGATAACTGAGTGTTGAGTCCACGCCGTGGATAATTTCAAATGCGGCGAGATCGTTTTGGCTATACCAGTTATAACTACTTTCATTCACTTGTTCTGTATTCCAGTAAACAATCGGCAAAGTGAACCGAGTTACTGAGGCATTGTCTTTTAGCATGGCCAAAGCGCGATAATCATATTCCAGCGGTGTAAACCCCCCTGCAAATGTATGATCTTTTAATAGCTTGGGTTCAGCAGGATTTGCAACATCAAACAAACTCACTTTGGTGCCGGGCTGCACGTTTCCATCAGGGTCTCCAAGGTGCTGACCTACCCCAAGAAGCAAACCGTCACCAACAGGGTGCAAATAAGAAGAGAAACCGGGGATCTCTATACTTCCCGCGATTTTAGGCTGTGATGCGTCAGATAAGTCCAGAACGTAGAGAGGATCTATTTGTCTAAAGGTCACGATATAAGCTGTATCGTTAAAATATCTAACCGCATAAATATCTTCATCCACAAGCCCCGTATCCGGATTAACCTTGCCAATAGGGGTTGGATTTTGGCTATTTGGTAGCGTCGCCACAGTGTTGAGTTCATTCCCTTCTGGTTTGAGCATATACAACTTATGGCTATTACCGATATCTGTATCATACTGACTCGTTACTACGCGCAGAACGCCATCTTTTTCATCAAATCGAGTCGCAGCCATCGTCTCGCTGACACGAGCAAGTTGACCTTCCACCTCACCTGTTGCTTGGTATGTCACCCCTTCGTCCGTTAACAATAACTTATGTAATACTATGCCTGATGGATCCCAGATTGATGTGTTGACATCACCATCACTGCCATTAAACGAGTAATTGTAAAGATACACTGCTGTTGCAGACATATAAAAACCAAAGGTGCGCGTGCTGACGCAAGTTGTTTTCACCTCATCAGGATTGCGAATGTCAATTTCCGTGACTGTTGTTAAGCCATTATATCCATCTTGCGTGGTAGCATCTGCTGGCAAATAACAGCCATCTGCGGCAACCAGTGGCGCTACACTTCCTTGCTTTAAATTTCTAAATTGGGGTAATAAATCGTTAATGTTAGTATCCATTAAGCGATTGTAGCTTGCTACTTTGTCAGCGCTATTAAAACCATTGTAGCGTATAGTGTGGTCGGCGATAACATAGAGTTTGTCACCGATTAATCTGCTGCCAACTAATGAACCATCAATTTGAAAGCGTTTTTCGACCTCAGCCTGTGCGGGTAGGGATACGTTACTAAAAGCAAGCTCAATCACGCCTTGATAATTTACTTCAGGTTGAACATCCAGTTCAGACATACCATCAGCAAAGTCATACTCATAGTCCATTAATACGCTGATGAGTTGATTGTTTTTAAGGTAAAGATTTTGGCTTGCAAACTCTGAATCTGATACCGCTAATTCATTAACTTGTGTAGGGACATCCGTAGCCTCAGTATCCAAGATCCTAACGAAGGTTTTGCTGTCTGTATCCGTGTATGCAACGCTGGTCGAGCCGCCGATAAATAAGTAACGGCCATCGAATTTAATCCGGTCGCTTTCTGATACCCCTTCAACCAGTTGATTGGTGCCTGAGTAGGGTGCATTATCTGTGGTTGCTGATGGATTTTCTAAATCATCGCCATTATTCAACCCACCGCTGGCAACGAAAATGCCGTTTTTGATAAACTGACTAAACTGAGCTGATGAAGCTGACTTCAACGGCGCAGAGCTATTATTAAGCGCGTTAAGTTCTGGTAATTTATCTTCATCATTGTCGTTACTACCACCACATGCGCAAAGGCTAGCGGCAAGCGGAAGACTGAGCCAAATTTTGCATCTCATGATATGTTTCCTTGTAAGTTAAGTGCCAACGTAAGCCTAAACTTTCACACTAAAATTTCTGTTATCTTGGCAACTTGTTTTGTTATTTAATGTTACCCTTTCTGGTAATTTGTACAGCGACTGGTAAATTACACTGGTAGTAATAATGCGCTTTGATTGACACCTCTAAAAAGCCAGTGCAAAGCCCAAATTCAGAACTGGAGTTCCAAGTTGAATAAGTTATTAATGGCCTTAACCTTGCTGGTTACCACTCAGGTAAATGCCACGGTGGTGCCATGTGACGCCAATGACAGCGAGTGTACGCCAGTCGATGAATGGCGATTTGGCATTGCGCTTGGCGGCGGCGTGATCTCCAACCCACTCCATGACGGTGAAAATATTCCCTTGGTTGTTGTGCCCTATATTAGTTATTACGGTGAACACCTCTTTCTTGATAATGGGACTTTGGGCTATACCTTTCACTACACTGATAAATTTGATCTTAGCTTGATCGGCACGTTTAATACCGAGCAGGCCTATTTCGAAAAATTTCACCCTAGTAATATATTCGTGCAAAAAATGGGGTTTGATGCCAGCAATGAGCTACCTGGCGGTGAATTTGCCGCAGAGCAAACCGCTATCTCCTTAGACGATATCGAATCGAGAAAATGGGCCATAGATGGCGGCGTTTTAGCCCACTGGATAATAAGTGATAGCGTAAAAATCAGCGCATCATGGCTCACCGATATCACCAACACTTATCAAGGTTATAATGCCGATGTTGGGGTTAGCTATCGTTTTAGGTTCAATAATTCACCTAACACTTATGTGTTTATTAAAGCAGGGCTAAAATGGAAAAGTCGACAACTGGTGGACTATTACTACGGCATAGACAAAGCGGATACACCGAATAGTGAGCTATGGTATAAAGGCAGTTCAAGCTTCCAGCCTTATGTTAGCTTTGCCTACTCTTATCCCGTAAGTGAGTCTTGGACCTTCAAATTTAACGCTAAATATCAGCAACTTGATAGCACAACGACAGATAGCCCGATAGTCGAGGATAGCTATACCGCGACGGTTTTTGTCGGGGGAAAATATGAATTTTAGGCTGTACTTAATCACAATTATAATTTTCAGCGCACCAAGTAAAGCTTTAACCAAACCCAACAATGGCATTAAATTAGAAATAAAACCTATTACATGTATGGTGAAACAAGCAGGGCAACGCTGCGAAATGACGGCAAAAATTGCTTGGCAATCGCCCGCTAAAATGGACCTCTGTTTATTTCAGGAAAAACAAAAATTACAATGCTGGGAGCAGGCCAAGGAGGCAAAATCAACACAAATTATCCACCTCTCAAAGTCCATGCTCTTTACCCTAAAAGATGCTAAAAATAACGTTGTTGCAAAACAAAATATTGAAGTACACACAAGCGTCAACCAACAATATAGACGCAAACTCAGAAGCGATTGGAGTGTGTTTTAATGGCCAAGGTATTACTTGTCGAAGATGATGTAAAACTAGCGGAGTTAACCGCAAAGTTCTTAATCCATAATGGCTTTGAAGTCGTTCAATTACACAATGGTATTAACGCCATTAAAGCGATAGAAGCCGAAAAACCAGATATTTTAATTTTAGATATTATGCTTCCAAGCCTTGATGGTTTTTCTATTTGCAAAGCTGCACGCGGTGATTTTAAAGGGCCGGTTTTATTTCTTACCGCCAAAGATAGCGACTTCGACCATGTAAAAGGACTTGAAATCGGTGCTGATGATTACATTATCAAGCCCGTTGAGCCATATGTGCTACTCGCCCGCTTGAATGCGCTATTAAGACGCACACAAAATGATGAAGTTCAGTCTGACTCCATTACCTTAGGGGAATTACAAATAGATAAATCGGACCGTAAGGTCTACTTGGCAGGTGACGAAGTTGAACTAACCAGTTATGAATTTGATTTACTAAAGACATTGGCAGGCCATGCGGGCGAAACGCTGAGTCGAGACTATATCTATAAACATGTTGTTGGCCGCGAATATGACGGATTAGATAGAAGCGTTGATGTACGTATTAGCCGTTTACGTAAAAAACTTGGCGACAATCTAGAGCAACCTGCAAGGCTTATTACCGTGTGGGGCAAGGGCTACCTCTGCTCTAAGTCTGCTTGGGGCTAGTGTATTTGTGCTAAAACTATTGCTCAGCCTCTATTTGGCTGTGTTTACCAGCATTGTCGTTATTAACCAAGTGAGCGAAGCTATTTGGTCTCATTGGGTGCACTCCGCGCCCGATGAGTTACGACACGCAAAAGCAGTTGCTAATACGCTCAAAGCGAGTATTTCCTCACACAACTTACCCCAAGAGTCGGAAACCGTGAAAATACTCAACATGGACGATGTCGCTTGGCTTCCAGAGCAAGCCGGCACTTTAGTTCAAGGTGGTATTTTAACGAGCTTTGACGATGAAGGTAGCGCATGGCTGACTTTCAAAGTACCTGATTCAACATTACTGATGCAGCTAGGGCCATTAGCACCAGCCGCTTCAGCTGCCAATAAACAATGGGTCATCAAATTGCTTTCTTATGCCGTGCTCGCATTTTTACTTATGCTGTGGATACGGCCCTTGTGGCTTGATTTATTGCAACTGAGGTATATCACCGAAAATCTCACTCAAGGTCAACTGCCCAAAGCGACCCGACATTCCCGGTTTTCTGCTATTTCAAATTTAACCGAGCAGATCCGCGATTTGGCATCTCAAGTCGCAAGGCTAATTGAAAATCAAAAACTACTCGTTAATGCGGTTTCTCACGACCTGCGAACCCCACTTGCCAGACTCAAATTTGCTTTAGCCATGTTACCAGAGCAAAGCCGTGAGCAAGCAAACGATATGGCGGATGATGTGGTCGAAATGGAAGCCATGATAGATGAAATGCTGGCCTACGCACGGCTTGAATTTGAAGTAGATAAACTTGAAGTAACACCACTGGATCTTTGCGCGCTTGTCGACGACCAGATAAACAAACTCCGTAAGCTCACCGATAAACAAATAACTCTTAATAAAAAGAGCACACAGGTTATCGTCTCAGGTAACGCTCACTACCTCTCTCGAGCCATTCAAAATATTGTGCAAAACGCCGATAAATACGGTCGCTCAAATATCGAAATTAGTCTTGAATGTGACAAAAGCAACGCTTATCTTCATATTGAGGATGATGGCGATGGGATCCCTAAATCTCAGTGGGAATCGGTTTTTATTCCCTTCTCACGCTTAGATGAAAGTCGCAGCAAAGATAACGGTGGTTATGGCCTAGGGCTGGCTATCGTACGCAAAATCGCCACTTGGCATCGCGGCACTTGCCATGTTGGATTCTCCGAACTCGGCGGTGCTAAATTCACTCTGACTTTGCCCCGCGCTTCATCTTAAAACTCTTATCATACGCACACCTGCTGACCTATGTGCGTGTATTCAAGGCATATAGAAGTTGAAGGACGCTACCCTAAGGGATATCAACGGCTAAAGAGCAAGTTACCATCCCAAGTTTTGAGTGATTAAGCGCGAGTGCGAGCTGGGATCAGAGCGACTAATAATAGCATTCCTGCTATTAGTCCATACGGCAACCCAATCTCTATTTCATAAATAACAGTTCCAATAATCGGGCCAATTACAATACCCAGTCCTTGCGCCGCTGATATCGTTCCGGCAGCCGCGCCTTGCTCATCAGCCTCCACCGAATTGGCAGCCAAAGCAGAGACAGACGGATATATCCATCCCATACCAAAGCCAGCGACACCATAGCAAACCCAGAGCAAGATAGGCGCTGATGCAAAAATCGCAGACACAAATCCAGTGGCAGCGATGACTCCGCCGAATTGGATTAGTCGCGCAGGCTGCCATTCAAGCTTCTGGAGTGCTACTTGCGCGATAATCAGTGCCACACCAACAGTCGCAAGTGCAATCCCTGCAGCACGTGCAGTGTCAGCAGGGTCAAGCTTAAGCCTATCAAGGACAAAAAAGCCAACTGTGATCTGCGCAACAGCCACACTAAAAGCTGCTATAAAAGCCACGGTAACAGGTCGACGTAGCCTTACATCCGTTAAACGAACGCGATTGTTGCTGGGTTTTGCATGTCGTTCGTACCTTGGCAGTACCCGCCAAAGAACAATCAGGGCAATAAGGGGCAACATTGCGGAAATATACAAAGGCATACTTAAGCTAAAAGGCCCAAGTAGTCCAACAAACCCAGGACCAATCACCATACCAGCCGCACTTGACGCACCAATCCCCGCCATCGCTGCCGCGCGTTGTTTAGGCACAACATGATCCGCGACTAAAGCGGCGCAAGTCGCAGGTACCGCAGCATAAAACATCCCAGCGAATCCACGTCCAACCACTATGCCTGAAAATGCAAGCACGGGCACTAATGCGGTCTGCATCGCAAAGTCGATAAAGACTGCTAAAAATGCATAGCTAATGACAAAACCTGTAAGCCCAAAGAGTATCACCGGGCGCCGACCTTTTCGGTCACTAAGGCTTCCCCAGAACCGTGCCATAATAACCCAAGCAATTCCAGCAACGGTCATCGCCGTGCCAATTTGCCATGCTTTGAGCCCAATCACATGAGCAATAGGACCTGCTAACGCAGTAAACCCCATCACAGCCATAGTACAAACAAATGTCTCAAACATCAGCGGCTTCAGACTAAATGCATCAACCGCCTCTGGCATCCCCTCATTGTTGACTAAATTGGTCATTTGGTTTCCTTTTGATGATGGCAATACAAATTCCTTTTACACAAATTGCATAGCCTGTGTATTCCAAAGATATGTATAGTGTCCCCTCTGCGCTAACAGGCGATGGTGACAACCCGACTCCACTACTTTACCTTGCTCAAGTACAATAATGTGATCAGCACCCTCTATACTAGAAAGCCGATGTGCAATGGTCACCACGGTACGATTTTGCAACAGGTTATTCATGGCGATGATTACCTCTGATTGAGTAATAGGATCAAGTGAGGCTGTGGCTTCATCAAGCAGTACAATAGGTGCATCTTTTAATAGTGCTCGGGCAATTGCAATACGCTGTCTTTGACCGCCAGATAGCAATAAACCACCATCGCCTACTCGGGTATTTATGCCATTTGGTAACGTATCAACAAACTCTAAGCAGTTAGCCGTTTTGCACGCGTCTTTTACTTCTTCATCACTGGCATCTAGCCGACCAATACGAATGTTTTCAACAATACTGGCATCGATTAACTGAATATCTTGAAACACCATACTAACTAACTGATGCACGCCCTTGGAGCCAATATCTTTAAGATCTAGACCACCGATTTTCACACAACCTGAATTAGGGTCAAAAAAGCGGGCACACAAATTTAATAATGTAGACTTGCCACTACCAGATGCACCTACAATGGCCATTGTCGTGCCTTGTGGCACACAAAAACTCACATCATCTATGACCTTTTTAGCCCCGTGTTGAAACGATACTCGCTCAAACTCTATATCAAAATTGCTTGGTAATTGGGGGCTATCTGGCTCTACCAACACAGGCTCATTTAGAATAACCTCAAGCTTGCGCTCAGACTGCATAGCCAGACGTAAAACCGTTAGATATTCGCCAACTTCTTGAAGGGGTTCAAGTAGTTTGATTAGCAGCAGGGCAAATAGAATAGTGGTAAAATCTACGCCTGAAAAACGCTGCTCGGGTAAGGTTATGGCTAGCATTATCACAAACATACTGAGCACCATATTTAGCACTATACGATAGGTTAATACGGGGCCGGCTCCCCACATTTCCACTTGTAGGCTATGCTGCTTTGTTTTCTCTAGCTGCTTGGCAAGATGGGACAAACATGTTTGTGCTTGGTCATATAACTTGAGGGTTTTTAACGCTTCAATATAATCGGTAATAGTGCTGGCACTTTGGCGATATGATTGCTGCTTAGCGCTAGCGACTTGCACAAACTTTCGTTTCGACACCTCCATTACCCAAAATGCTAAAGGCAATAGTATCAATGCACTAAGGGCATAAATAGGATTGATAAATAACATCACCACTAGACCAATCACAGGTGTCACCAAAGCAGAAATCAGATCGGGAGCGATATGGGAAAAAATACCTTCAATTTTCTTTATATCCTCAGTGAGCATTTCTAAAAACTCACTGCTATGGGTGCGTCGCACACGACCAAGAGGCAGATGTCGTACATGATTAATCAATTTAATACGATACGCATGAACAACCTGATAACTGCCTACAAAGCTTTGGTATTGGCCTATATATGCACATATCAGTTGCATCACAAAGCAACCACCTAGCGCCATCAAATAATCCATTGGTGTTGAAAGCCAAGGCATCATTTTTGGCGTGGTTAAAAACTGCTGTTGTAGCCAGTGGAAACATAACAGCAACGGTGTAATTGCCACACTGCGTTCCAATACTCGAAAAACAACGCCAGTATAAAAGCGCCACTTGCCAGAGCTTGCATGCTCTATCACACGACCAATACTCAATAATGCTTGTCTGTCCATTTAAATCTCATAATGTATAGGTTGGAAATTTGACGAGTCTTTCATCGGACTTTGTTGCTCTCCTTCGCTTTGTTGTAGCAACCAGCTGTGACGATAATAATCACAATTCGACAACAATTCGCCATGAGTTCCCTGTGAGACAATTTTCCCCTCTTTCAAGACAAGGATCTGACCGATATTTTCAAGACCTAAATACTTGTGGGTGATCACCAAGAAAGTGGTGTTTGGATAGTACGTTTGAATAGCCTGATAGAATTTAGATTGTGTCACATTATCCATTGCGGCCGCAGCTTCATCTAAAATCACCAAAGGGGGCTCGGCCACCAAAGCACGTGCAATAGCAATACGTTGTTTTTCTCCCCCAGACAAATTTTGTCCGCGTACTTGTACCTGGGTTTCGAGGCCATCAGGCAATTGACTTATCCAAAGCTTTAGTTGAGCGACCATAATGGCGCGCTCTATCGCATCGGAGCTAATATGGTTACGGCCAAACAAAATATTGTCTCGTAGGGTACCCTCAAATAAATAACACTCTTGCGTCACCACACTCATAAAGTGTGATCGGACACTGTCACTCATTAAACACACATCCTGCCCGAATAGTTGCACTTTACCTGATGAAGGAGACAATAAACCACATGCCAACATCGCAAGCGTGGATTTACCATTACCAGATGCACCGACTATAACATTCAATGAATTGGGTACTAGCTTAAAGTGCACGCCCGCCAAAACCTGATGAGATTGGTAAGCAAAATCCACGTGATGAAACTGCATCAGCGGCAACCTTTTATCAACTTTAACAGGTGTGCTAGCTGAATTAGAAAAGCGCGCCATGTAGATAGGCGTGATCCGTTTAACGCCAGCTAGTAACTCGTTTGCTTCCATAAAAAAACGACTCACTTTGATGATTGGGTTAAGCATGCCAACAGCCAGTAATATACTTAAAATAACCTGCTCAGTAGTGACACTTTGCGCACTATGTAAACTAATCGCTGCGGGTAGCAAGCAAACAAAAGATCCACTCAGCAATGCGGTGTATAACGTCCAGCCAGGTACCGTTTGGCCGGTGAGTTCGAGTACCAACTTTTGGTATTGATCCAACTTTCGATTTAAAACGGCAAATCGTTTACTGTCTAAATTATATAGCTTCATCAACGGCATATTTTTAACGTAGTCACTTAGTGTCGTGGTCAAATCCTCTGACACAAGGCTAAACCGCTCGTACTGACCTGCTGTTTTATGCATAAATAAACCACTAACAAAAAATGCTAGCGGCACAACAACAACCGCACTGAGTGCAAGCCGCCAATCTATAAATGCGATCACCGTAAAGACGACACAAGGTGTAAGGATTGCGTTAAACAACTCAACACTTTGATGGGCTATAAAGTTTTCAATATGCTCAACATCTTGCAATATATTTTGTTTTAAAACGGCGGGGTTTTGAGCACTGAGCCATAGCAACGACATATTTGCCAATTGGGTTGCGAGTGTCATTCTAACTTTAGTGAGCGCCTTAAAAGAGACTTGGTGGCTGAAGTAATAGGCGCCCATAGCACACCCTGATTTCAATAAAATCGCGCCACAAATCCCTGCAGCAATCCATAACAATTGTTCAATCGAAGCCGATAAAGGATTAAGTAAGGCTTGAATAGAAAGAAATAACAAATACACAGGCACGATTTCAAGCAAAGTGACAAGCACCATTAGGCTAAAAGCTATCAACATTTTGCCTTTATAAGGTGCACAGATAGCAAAAATAATTGACCAGGGACTGCAATGTCCCTCGGTTTCATGCGATTCAACACGCATATACCTACTCCTTTAAATGCGGTTAAAAATCTGTCGTATAAACTAACCCTAAGCGGTATTAAAATCGTGCAACAACGCAAATATGCTCTTGCCGATCCCATAGCTTTTAGAGATATCAGGTTTATATCAACCAAACGTGCAACTTGAACAGCAGAGTCAATCATTAAATACTAGAACAAATACCTAGTTTGTATCTCTGGTTTATGCTGCCACTTTTACCACACCGTGATTTATCTAAGCACAATAAAAAATAGCGCTAAGCCTATTGCAGCAACCCTGACAACGCTCCCCTTATCAGTTCAATATCCCCCAGATCGGAAATAAGTATAAGTTCTCTGATATCCACGCAAATTTTCCCGAAAAAATTACCGATTGGGGCATACAACAACTTTTTGGGGTGGGAACAAATTGTCCAAAAACATATTTTTTGGGCAAGAAAACTTCATGACAAATAACACTCGCAGTTGCCTCGACTCAAAAAATAAACCGCGACCGTGCTTCATAACCGGAGAACAATAGTGAAAACAACAACTGATACGCCAGTCCGACCGAAGGCTGAGCAAGACCTCTATATTGAAAAAAATATTTGGCAGCAACAAAGTCTTGGTTCCCTTGTCGCCGATTGGCGGTCTCAATTTTCAGATAACGTCGCCCTGATTGAAGGTGAAACTGAGCTCACTTACACTCAATTTGAGCAACGCGTGGTAGCGCGCCGTGCTGGATTTTGCAATTTAGGCTTAAAAGCCGGCGACCACGTGATGATGCAATTGCCTAATTCTCTCGATTTTGTAATTAGTTGCTTCGCAATGTTCCAATTAGGTGTCATCCCAATTTTGGCCATGCCCGCGCAGCGTGAGTCCGATATTGTAGCGTTGTGTGAACTCAGTAACCCTGTAGCATACGTAGTGCCAAGCAGTTATTTGGGTCACGATTATATTGCCATGGCCCAACGTATTGTGTCCAAATGTTCAAGTATTGAGCATGTCTTGGTCACGAGTGATACACCAAGCGATACCCCGTATACATCCCTTTCTCAGTTAGACAGCACCGAGCCCATGCAGGTTTCTAATATTGATCCAACATCCACGGCACTCATGTTGCTTTCTGGTGGTACTACAGGTACCCCTAAACTTATTCCACGCAGTCACAATGACTATTACTTCAATGCCAAAGCTTCTGCCAAGCTATGTCAATTTGATGAGCAAACCACTTATTTAGCGGTTTTACCAATCGCCCATAATTTCCCTTTGGCATGTCCCGGGATCATTGGCACGCTTTGTCAGGGTGGAACAGTGGTGCTGTGTCCAACACCTGGGCCAGACGAAGCGTTTCCACTTATAGAACAACACAAAGTTACTCACACCGCTTTGGTACCCGCTTTAACGAAACTATGGCTTGAGGCTAAACAATGGGATGACACCGATATAAGTAGCCTGCAACTGCTGCAAGTGGGTGGTGCTAAATTCACTGCCGAGCAAGCGACACAAGTGCCTGATGTACTTGGTTGTCAACTGCAACAAGTGTTTGGTATGGCCGAGGGATTACTGTGCTTCACCCGCCTGGATGATCCGTTAAATGAAGTGATGCATACCCAAGGCCGCCCACTTTGCGACCTCGATCAAATACGCATTGTTGACGAACAAGACAACCCCGTCGCTCGAGGTAGTGTTGGTGAGCTGCAAACCAAAGGTCCTTATACCATCGCGGGTTACTACAAAGCACAAGCACATAACCAAACAACCTTTACCACTGACGGCTTTTACCGTACGGGTGATTTGGTTCGTATGAACCCAGCTGGCAACCTAATTGTTGAAGGGCGGATCAAAGAACAGATTAACCGCGCAGGAGAAAAAATCGCTGTCGCAGAAATAGAACAACGCCTGCTCTCCCACCCCTATATTGATGAAGCCATACTAGTGCCCGTACCAGACGCATATCTTAGCGAACGTAGCTGTGCTTGCATTATTTCTAGTCAGCCTGTTTCCCTCAGTGAGGTTTATCAACTACTGCAAGAACAGCAGGTTGCGCGCTTTAAATATCCAGATCAAATCATTTCGCTCAGCTTTTGGCCACTCACTGCTATAGGAAAGATAAATAAAAAAGCACTAATAAAACGTGCTGAAGATGAGTATGTAGAGACCACCATGAATCAGTTAAAACCAATACCCTATGTTGAAAAAACCATCTCTGTCCAGTCAACTTTAGCGCAGTTAGCCCCGAGTATTTCTGAGCTCAGTAATCATCCATTTAAAGCCGTATACGAGTGTAAATCTGCTTGGTCTGTTGGCCTTGGCAAAGTAGCTGAACTGCACTCTAACGGCAACGAAATAACCTTACAACAAGGTGAAAAGACAAAACACTTTAATGGCAAGCCTTTTCCCGAGCTGATGGCGCAGGCCCTGCAAAGTATTCAATTCGAAAACTGGCGCTTATATGGCGTAGCTAAGTTTGAACTAGCCAGCGTATTTCACGGTATTCAAACACGCACTGAGCATGAAAAGTCTTTACAATTATTTGTGCCAAAACTAGAGGTACGCCTTGAAGCAAATAAAGCGATATTGCGCGCGTTGACTGAGGCTGACCTCAAAGCGCTTGAAACATTAGTGTTAAAAGCAGATACATCATGCGTACAAACGGAAAGTACGGCTGCCTTTAAGCCTCTAAAAACACCACAGATCAACACGCAATATAAAGATGAATATAAAACATCGGTTGCTAAAGCCATTGAAGAAATTTGCAACAGGCAATATCAAAAAGTGATCTTGTCTCGCCGTATTCATGTATCGGACAGCATTTGCTTGAATAAGAGCTTCCGCTACGGCCGTTTACATAATTCCCCTGCACGCTCATTCCTCTACCAGCTAAACGACTTTTCAATTGCAGGTTTCAGCCCAGAAACCCTACTTGAAGCCAGCAATAAGGGATATATCAGCACACAGCCCCTAGCTGGTACTCGCTCACTAGGTAACTCGCCACAAGAAGAGCAGCAGCTGCGAGAAGAACTTCTTAACGACACCAAAGAAATAGCCGAGCACGCTGTATCAGTAAAATTAGCCCAAGAAGAATTGGAGCAAATATGTGAACCCAGTTCAATTTCGGTAAGTGAATTTATGGCTGTGCGCCGTCGCGGCAGTGTACAACACCTAGCCTCTCGCGTCTGCGGTCAACTAAGTAATGGTAAAAACCCATGGCATGCATTTCAAGCGCTCTTCCCTGCGGTTACGGCGTCAGGGATCCCAAAACGTGAGGCCATAGAAGCCATATTGCGCCTTGAACCAAATAGCAGAGATTGGTACAGCGGCTGTGTAATGATTGTAGATAATGACGGGTTTATGGACTCAGCTTTAGTGCTGCGTTCAATTTATCGCGCCAATAACAGTACATGGCTACAAGCTGGCGCTGGTGTCATTGACCAATCTAAGCCTGAGCGTGAATTGACAGAAACCATCGAAAAACTCAGTTGCATCGCCAACTACCTAATTGATGAAAAAACGTTAGAAGAGGCGCAGAGCTAACACATGGCACAGGTAAAGTCCCCCCTAAATAAGAAACAGCTGTTAAAACATGTACAAGCGTTTGTGCAAACACCGCTTGAAGACAAGCTAGATGCCAACCTTATTGAACTTGGCTTAGACTCAATGCATATGATGCGTTTGGTCAATCAGTGGCGAAAACAAGGCACAAAAGTGACCTTTTCAAAACTGATTGAACAACCAGTTCTTAGCGACTGGATAACACTTTTATGCACGCAAACAGATACTGATGTCGAAGTTACTGAAGCCCCTAAACTACCCGATATAGATCCCTACGCAGAGTTTGAGCTCACTGACGTGCAATATGCCTATTGGATTGGTCGCCAAGATGAGCAAGAGCTTGGTGGCGTCGGTTGTCACGCCTATCTGGAAATAGACAATCAAGACATCGACCCAATTAGGCTCGAACAAGCTTGGCATGCACTTTATCACTATCATCCCATGCTACGTGCGCAGTTTACTGAATCAGGTACCCAGCAAGTGCATTCACAGCTTCCCACTCCGGGGCTTGCAATTAACGACTTTAGGTCACTAACTCTTGATGAGGCAACTAAAGCGGCAGAACAAATCCGCAGCCGTCTATCACACCGAAAATTAGGTATTGAGTATGGTCAAACCCTTGGGCTGGAATTGAGTTTACTTCCCGAAGGAAAATGTCGGATCCACTTTGATGTAGACCTACTGATCGCTGACGTGCAGAGCTTAAATATCTTATTAAAAGATCTTGCGGTGCTTTATCATGGCGGTACACTCAACACGGATCCACACTGGAGCTTCGCAAAGTATCTAGCGTTTGAAAATGCACAAAATAAAGATAAGTTTGAAGCAGACAAAGCTTATTGGCAAACGCGTTTAGCAACTCTACCTTCGGGCCCACAGCTTCCCCTTCGTTGCGACCCTCGAGCGATCACTCGACCAACATTTTCTCGCCGTTTGCACACCTTGAGCCAGTACCAGTGGAAGACGCTTAAAAATACCGCACAACAGCATCAAGTGACGCCCGCTATGTTGCTCGTCACTAGTTATGCGTACGTACTTGCCAAATTTAGTACCGAGCAGAAATTCACGCTGAACTTACCACTTTTTGATCGCAAGACTCAGCACCCAGGCATTGAAAACGTGGTTGCCGACTTCACCAATCTATTGCTTTTAGATTGTGATTTTAGTGAAGCTAAAGGTTTTATTGATCATACAAAAGCAATACAAAGCCAATTTCACCAAAACGTTGCACACAGTGATTATTCCGCAGTTCAAATCCAACGCGATTTAGTAAAACACGGTTATGCACAGGGTGTGAGCGCACCTATCGTATTTGCCTGTAACTTAGGCACCCCACTTCTGTCGCAACAAGACACGGTATTAGGTCAATTTAACTATATGATCTCGCAAACGCCGCAAGTGTGGTTAGACCATCAAGTGTATGAAGTCGATGAAGGTTTGATGCTGGCATGGGATGCTGTGGATGAGATTTTCCCAGAGTCGCTAATTGATACTATGTTTGCAAGCTATGTTGCATTACTTGAAAACCTAGCGGCAAATAGCAGTGCATGGCACGCATTACATCTTATTGACCTGCCAGAGTATCAGCAAATCCAACGCAAAGCAGCCAATAACACCCATGCACCTTATACCCCACATACATTGCATGAAGCATTTTTTAGAGGTGCTCAGGTACACCCAGATAAGACTGCATTAATATTCAACACCGAACGGTTAAGCTATCGCACCGTCGCTGAAAAAGCGCTACGCATAGCCGCTTATTTGAAGCAACAAGGGCTGAATAGTGCAGAACCTGTAGCCGTAACATTACCCAGAAGCGCTGAGCAGATCATAGCGATACTTGGAATACTGGCAGCTGGTGGCTGTTATGTGCCTATAGGACCTCACCAGCCTCAATCACGGCGAGAAAAGATCCATCGCACCGCAGAGGTCAAGCTAGCAATTGCTATTGGTGACGATCCAGAACATGACCCAGCAGTAAAATGTATTGATATTCAACAAGCGCTTTTAGCTGAGCCACTAGAATCAGCTGTTATCACAGACCCTGCAAATCCCGCCTATATCATATTCACATCGGGCTCTACAGGTGAACCCAAAGGGGTTGAAATGAGTCATCAGGCCACTGCCAATACCATTTATCAGCTCAATAAAGACTATCAAATTGGCCAAGATAGCTGTGCGCTCGGGGTTTCAGCGCTTGATTTTGACCTTTCTATATATGATATTTTTGGTTTGTTAAGTGTTGGCGGACAGCTAGTCGTTATTGATGAGCAGCAGCGCCGTGATGCACAAGCATGGCTTGAGCTGGTACATCAACACAAGGTAACTATTTGGAACTCTGTTCCGATATTGCTAGATATGCTTTTGACCACGGCGGAACAAGATAGCCGCCAACTGCACTTTGAGCAGGTGATGTTGTCTGGTGATTGGATAGGCTTAGACCTTCCTCCTCGGCTACAACATATCAGCGCCACCAATCCACCTATTATTGCAATGGGTGGCGCAACAGAAGCAGCTATTTGGTCAAACCGGTGTGAAGTTCGCTCACCACTGCCACTGCATTGGCACTCAATCCCATACGGTAAACCTCTGCCAAACCAAAAGTATCGCGTTGTTGATAAGCACGGTCAAGATTGCCCAGATTGGGTTCCTGGTGAGCTATGGATCGGCGGTATTGGTCTAGCAACTTGTTATCGTGGTGATAGCACGCAAACGGCGGCACGCTTCGTTGAACAACATGGCGAGCGTTGGTATCGCACTGGCGACCAAGGTCGTTACTGGCCTGATGGCAACCTCGAGTTTTTAGGACGCATCGATCATCAAGTTAAAATACGCGGGCATCGTATTGAGTTGGGTGAAATTGATACAGCCCTTGCCAATATTAATGGTGTTCAGCGCGCTGTTACCGTGACCATTGGCGAGCCTAAGAGCCTAGCGAGTGTTGTGGTTTTAGCTGCTCAAAGCACGTTAGACAGCGCCGCCATACAACGCCAATTACACAAGCTACTGCCAGATTATATGGTGCCAAGCCATATCGAATTTGCACCGCAGCTGCCACTCAGTGGCAATGGTAAAATAGACCGAAAAGCACTTGTCAACCAGCTGGCTGCCACGCAGCAGCAGTGTGCGTTGAGTTTAACCGCGCCGCAAACAGACAACGAAAAATGCCTTGCCAATATATGGCGGTCTTTACTGGGGGTTGAGCAAATCGGTCAGCAAAGCCATTTCTTCGAGTTAGGTGGAGATAGCTTAATTGCGACTCAGCTTATTGCAAAGCTCAAACAACAAGGTTTGGCATCTCCAAAACCACTGCCCGACTTATTCTCATCTCCTCAATTAAGCGCCTACGCAGCGCGTTTAGAAAGCATCGCGCCGATAACAAAACTCGAAATAGTGGCAGATCTAGATAATCGTTATGCACCATTCCCTCTCACCGAGGTACAACGTGCTTATTGGATGGGCCAAACACCGGGATTGCCGCTTAACTGCAGCACTTTGTATTTGCTAGAGTTGGAGGGAGAAAATGTCGATATTCAACGTATGGCAAAAGCTTGGGACCAACTGGTTGAGCACCATGAGATGCTGCGAGCAGTGATCACACCAGACGGTCAGCAACAACTGCTGTCTCATTTACCTGCGGTGTCTATTGCACAAGTGAGCTTGAAATCAGAAACCAATAATCACGCCAATGCTGCTCGGGATCATCTCCACCAGTTTTGGCGTAGAATTTGTGAACAAGCGCTACAAAGCCACGACCAAAATGAGTCAGTGACGTTACCTAATCACCGTATTTGCGCCGTAAATTATGGTACTAATAAGACCCGTTTAGGGATCATTTTTGATTACTTAACGCTCGATGGATTTAGTATTAAATTGCTGCTAGATCAGCTTGCAAGCCGTTATAACGATCCCGCTTATCACTTGCCGGAGATTAGTGTTTCGTTTAGAGACTACGTGATCCAAGTGCAACACAATGATGCAGAGCGTATAGCTGCACAAGCATACTGGCGAGAACAGATTAATACCTTACCACCTGCGCCACAATTACCACTGGTACAAGACCCACAAAATATTACTAAACCTGAATTTGTGCGCCGCGAAGCACAACTAGATGCGACTACTTGGCAAGCACTTAAAAATAAAGCGAGATCCTATGGCATTACCCCTTCAGTACTACTATTAACGGCCTACAGCAATGTGCTGAGGCGCTGGAGCGAAGGTGATCACACGCTCAATTTAACCCTGTTTGACCGCCAAGACGTGCACGAGGATATCAATAAAGTGTTTGGTGACTTCACCACATTAGCCCCCATCGCATTTCGTAAAAATGTTGGTGACTCATTATTGGCACAAGCGCAGGAAGCGCAGCTGCAAATTGCACAGGCTATTGAACACAAAGCAATTTCATCAATTTGGATCCAGCGCGAACAAGCTCGCCATAGCACACTCACATCAGCAGCGCTGCCTGTGGTATTTACCAGCACCTTGGGTCTTGGTGGCGGCTTATTTGAAAACTCAAACGGCGATTTCCCCAAGATTGTACCTGGAGGTTTATCACAAACACCGCAAGTTTGGCTCGACCATCAATTATACGAATTTGATGGTTCACTTATTCTATCTTGGGATGCGGTGGATGCACTTTTCCCAGCCGGTATGATTGATGACATGTTCAACAGCTATGTTGGTGCGCTTGAAAAGCTGTGTCATAGCAGCTGGGAAGAGGCGTTGTCCTTACCATTACCTGATGCACAAGCGCATACACGTCTCGCGGTAAATCACACCGAACGCCCACAAACACCACGCACTTTGCACCATGCTATTTTTGCGCACGCACAGCAAAATCCCTGCGACACGGCACTGGTATTTGAAAACTCGCATGTCAGTTATGCACAGCTATGTGAGCAAGCGCTCTGTATTGCAGCGCTATTGCAGCAACATCAGCTCGAACCAGCAGAACCTGTTGCAGTCACTTTGCCACGTGGCATAAATCAAATTGCTGCTATTTTGGGAGTTATGGCTGCGGGCGGCTGTTACGTGCCAATCGGGATCCATCAGCCTGCGAGTCGTCAGGCAAAAATACATCGTATAGCAGGGATCCGATTAGTTCTTACTGACAGTGATCACTTTGAAGTCGAATCCATCGAGTCAGTGATAAGGTTGGACGTGGCTACAGCAAGTACACCACAAGCAATGCCTATAGAAGTATCACCAGAACAACCTGCATACATTATTTTTACCTCGGGCTCGACTGGTGAACCAAAAGGGGTGGAAATGTGCCATCAGGCAACCGCAAACACCATAGATCAAATCAATCAACTCTATAAAATTGATAAACATAGCTGTGTATTAGCAGTGTCTGCAGTGGATTTCGACTTGTCGGTATACGATATCTTTGGCTTACTCGGTGTGGGGGGCCAAGTTGTGTTGCTCAGTGATGAAAACCGCCGCGATGCCAGCGAATGGTTACAGCTCGTGCACCAACATAATATCACTGTCTGGAACTCTGTACCCGTCCTGCTGGATATGTTGCTCATCGTTGCAGAGCAAGATGACAGGCAACTGCCTTTCAAACAAGTGATGTTGTCAGGTGATTGGATTGGCCTAGATATTCCACCGCGTTTACAAGCCAAAAATAAAGCCGAAGTTCCACTTATCGCTATGGGTGGCGCAACAGAAGCAGCTATTTGGTCGAATTTCTGTGAGGTAAGAGACGACATTCCAGCTCACTGGAGCTCCATTCCTTACGGTAAACCACTACCGAACCAAACCTACCGTGTCGTCGATGCCTACGGACGCGACTGCCCAGATTGGGTTGCTGGTGAGCTATGGATAGGTGGCGCAGGCCTTGCTAGTGCGTATCGGGGAGATAAAAAGCTCACAGCTGAGCGCTTTGTCAACCACGAAGGTACTCGTTGGTATCGTACCGGCGATAGAGGTAGATACTGGCCAGATGGCAACCTTGAGTTCTTAGGGCGTATAGATCACCAAGTGAAAGTACGCGGTCATCGTATTGAACTGGGTGAAATTGATACGGCTCTCGCCCGTATTAAAGGCATTTCTCGTGGAGTGGCATTAACCATTAGCGAGCCTAAAATGTTGGTTGCTGCACTGGTAATGGATGAAAGCACGAAACTGGATCTCGATGCAGTAAAAACAGAACTTGCTCTTTCTTTGCCCGATTATATGGTACCGAGTCACTTTTTAGCCTTAAATGCACTGCCACTAAGCGCTAATGGGAAAGTAGATAGAAAACAACTTGCTACCCAGTTTGACGACCAACTTAGCGTTGAAGTGGCTGTCACAGCGCCACAAACAGATAACGAACTTCAAGTTGCACAGCTTTGGAAAGACTTACTGGGGGTTGCCAATGTTGGCCTAGAAAGCAGCTTTTTTGCACTCGGTGGCGATTCGCTCCTGGCGACCCAATTCCTGACTCAGCTCGCCCACCGTGGGTTGTCGACCAAGCAACCTTTACGCACTTTGTTTGCCAACCCAACGCTTGGTGCATTTGCAGCAACACTTGAGATGCATGAAGCCACACAGTGCAAGCAAATTGTAGCTAGACCCGAACATCAGTTTGAACTATTTGCACTGACTGAAGTACAAAGTGCTTATTGGTTAGGCCAAACCCCGGGCTTCCCGCTTAATTGCGGCACTCACTACTTACTCGAACTCGATAGTTTAACGCTTGATACCGAGCGAATGATGCTCGCATGGAAAAAGCTGTATGCACGCCATGATATGTTGCGCGCCCAAGTGAGCGATAATAACCAACAGGTTGTGTTGCAGCAAAGCGGCATACCAAAATTGGATATCGATCCAATGACTTACACCTGTTTAGAGCAAGCACGAACGCAAATTCACGCATGGTGGCAAACTAAAAATAGCCAACATTTACATGATGCGATAACGATTAAAGTTGCAAGATATCAAGCGGGTGAAACTGAGCGTACGCGTCTTGCTTTGATGTTTAACTACATGACACTAGACGGCTATAGCATCATGTTGTTATTGCGCGAATTCGCTGCTTTATACCAAGCGCCAGATACTGAACTAACGCCACTTTCCTTAACCTTTAGAGACTATGTCACCCAAGTTCAACATAGCCAGCAAGCCACAGATGAAGCCCAAGCATACTGGCAAGAACGTTTACCTACCTTGCCGGATGCTGCGGCACTACCACTGGCACAAGATCCACTGCAAATTGAACACAGCGAATTCTCTCGCCGCAGTGCAAGATTGCCAAAAGCCAAGTGGCAAGCCATTAAACAAGCGGCTCGCTCGCAAAATGTAACACCAAGTATTTTAGTGCTGAGTGCCTATGCGGAAGTACTCAGTCAGTACAGTGGTGGCCATGCACATACCTTAAATTTAACTCTATTTGATCGTCAAAATGTACATCCAGAAGTTGGCAGTATTGTTGGTGATTTTACGTCTCTGGCCCCCCTTGCTTACCACCCTGATGAGCACATCACAATTGCTCAACATGCAAAGCAACTACAAGAGCAACTTGCTGATGTACTTGATCACCGAGCAGTTTCATCAGTGTGGGTGCAAAGAGAGCGTAGCCGAACTATGGGGCGCACCGCAGCTGCATTGCCCATTGTCTTTACCAGTACGTTAGGGATGGCTGACGACTTACTGGCAGACTCTTTCAATGAAGATTTACCGCAATTTACCGATGGCGGATTGTCAGCAACCCCACAGGTTTGGCTTGATCATCAAATGTATGAGTTCAGAGGTGAGCTAATTCTATCTTGGGATGCCGTCGATGCACTGTTTCCAGCTGAGTTGCTAGACAATATGTTTAGCCGTTTCTTAACATTACTGGACGAAGTATCTATTTCAACGGATACAGCATTTAGCCACGCATTACCCAAATCTCAACAGTTGGTGCGAGACCGAGTAAACAACACCTACGCTGAACAAACGCCTCGTACTTTGCACCAAGCGATGTTTGACTATGCCCGTCAGCACCCCGATACCGTTGCGCTGATAGCTGATGAGCAAATAGTAACCTATGGCCAATTGGCTGACAAAGCACTGCGTATCGCCCACTTACTTACTCAACGAGGACTATCGCTGAGTGAAGCGGTGGCAGTGAGCTTGCCAAGAGGGGTAGATCAGGTTGCTGCCGTATTTGGCATTATGGCCGCTGGAGGCTGCTATGTGCCAATTGGTATTCATCAACCCACCAGCCGTCAAGCGAAAATTCATCGCACTGCGGGGATCCGTTGGATACTTACGAACGAAGCACACATCAACCAAGACGTTGAGCAGGGTGTCACTCGCCTCAATGTAACGGATGCAGAGGACTTTACGCCACTGGCAACCCCCTTGACAGTAGCAACAGATGCACCCGCATATGTGATCTTTACCTCAGGTTCTACCGGTGAACCCAAAGGGGTCGAAATGTGTCATCAAGCGACTGCAAATACCATTGACCAGCTAAATCGACACTATGCTATCAACAGCAATAGCCGAGTACTTGCTGTTTCTGCATTGGATTTTGATCTCTCGGTATACGATCTATTTGGCTTGTTAAGCGTTGGCGGCAGTGTTGTATTACTCAATGAGGCAAGCCGTAGAGACGCAGCTACGTGGCTTGAACTAGTGCATCAACATCATGTCACTACTTGGAATTCAGTGCCGATATTGCTCGACATGCTACTGGTCGTCGCTGAAAACGATGCACGCCCACTACCATTTTCGCAAGTGATGCTATCGGGTGATTGGATTGGCCTAGATTTACCGCCAAGATTACAAGCCAAGACTCACTCACAGATCCCATTAATTGCCATGGGTGGTGCCACTGAAGCAGCCATTTGGTCAAACAGCTGTGAGGTAAAAGGTGAGCTGCCAGAACATTGGTCATCTATTCCATACGGTAAACCGCTCCCGAACCAAACATATCGTGTAGTAGACCCATGTGGCCGTGATTGTCCAGATTGGGTTGCAGGTGAACTATGGATCGGAGGCGTGGGCCTTGCCACTGCCTATCGAGGAGATAAAAAATTAACGGATCAGCGCTTTGTGATGGCCGATGGTAAGCGTTGGTACCGCACTGGTGACCGCGGTCGTTACTGGCCGGATGGCAACCTCGAGTTCTTAGGCCGAATTGATCACCAAGTTAAGGTGCGCGGACATCGCATTGAGCTCGGTGAAATCGACGCCGCCTTGGCTCAGGTTAAAGGCTTAAGTCGCGGTGTTGCACTAACAATTGGTGAGCCGAAAAAGCTGGTTGCTGCCTTTGTTAAGGAAGCCCAAGCCACGCTAGATACACAGGTAATTACTGCACAACTGGAACAGCAACTTCCAGAATACATGGTGCCCAGCCATTTATTAGAACTTGAGACATTACCGCTAAGCGCCAACGGTAAAATTGACCGAAAGCAATTGCTCAATGAATTTATGGCATTGGAGCTAAAGCAAGCTGAGTTCGAGGCGCCTGAAGGTGAGCTTGAAGAACAGCTTGCAAAAATCTGGCAATCACTTTTAAAACGCCCTCAGCTCTCTCGCCACGACGACTTTTTTGCCATAGGTGGTGATAGCTTGAGCGCAACACAGCTTATCCAAACACTGCAACAACAACACATTATTCCAACATCTGTGTCACTTACAGCACTATTTAGCGCCCCAAGTATTGCCAGCTTCGCTAATGCCATAACACAAGCTTGGCGTGACCTAAGCGGCACAACCTCTGACACAGATGAACTATTTGAAGAGGGTACATTATGACAATCGCCAGTATTATCGCTGACTTCGAAAGCCGCGGCGTTTACCTGTGGGCCGATCAAGGCAACTTAAAATTTAAGGCCCCTGCTGGAGTAATGACAGCAGCACTAAAAACACAATTACAAGACAACAAAGCAGCGCTTATCGACTATTTAAGCGACCCTGTAATGGCAGCTATAGAGCCTAATTATGCAGACCGCTATCAGCCGTTTCCACTAACCGATTTACAGGTCGCTTACTTAGTTGGCCGTAATAATGCCGTTGAGTATGGCGGTGTTGGCTGTCATAGTTACATTGAATTAGACCTACCGAATGTTGATGCAAAACGCCTGCAAACGGCTTGGCACAAGTTAGTTGAGCGCCACGATATGCTACGCGCTATTATCAACCTTGATGGTACTCAACAAATTATCGCACAGGTTACGCCAAAAGCGATCCGCGTGCATGAATTTGCAGCGCTTGATCAGCAAACTCGTCAGCAAAAACTATTAGGCCTGCGTGAACAGTTGGCTCACCGCCACTATCAACCGGATAAATGGCCACAATATGACTTACACCTTAGCCAAACCGGTGAAGGGTCAATTCTACATTTTTCTATCGACTTGCTTATCGCCGATTTTGCTAGCATTCAAATTATGCTCGCCGAGCTCGGTGAATTATATAACCATCCAGAGCGTGCTCTTGCGCCTCTGGGGGTTTCGTACCGAGATATTGTTATCGCGCGCAAAGCCTTGTTAGAACATCCTAAAACAGCACAGCGCTATGAACAGCACAAAGCCTATTGGCTAGAACGCATTAAAACGCTGCCAGCTCCTCCCGAGATACCAAGAGCAAAAAGTACAGGCAACGAGGAAAGCGTCGCGTTTTCTCGCTTACATTTTAAGTTAGACCCCACCC
Organism: Pseudoalteromonas sp. Of11M-6; assembly: GCF_022347905.1. Classification (NCBI taxonomy): domain Bacteria; kingdom Pseudomonadati; phylum Pseudomonadota; class Gammaproteobacteria; order Alteromonadales; family Pseudoalteromonadaceae; genus Pseudoalteromonas; species Pseudoalteromonas sp. Of11M-6. Next base: position 77,024 of record NZ_JAKRFW010000005.1, read on the forward strand.
TTTGGCAGCGCCTTGGCGAGCGAGCGGCAAGGCATAAACTAACACCTTCTAGCCTTGTATTAGCCGCATTTACAGAGGTAATTGGACGCTGGTCTCGCCATCCTAATTTTTGTTTAAACCTCACTATGTTGAATCGCGCCAATGTGCACCCAGATGTCCGTGGCGTGGTTGGCGACTTTATCGCAGTAAACGTGTTAGGGGTATCGCCAGATCCGCAAGCGGGTTTCGCCAAGCGGGCAAGTCAGTTACAGCAACAACTTTGGCGTGATTTGGAACACAGCGACTTTACTGGCGTTGAAGTATTACGAGCTATGAACCAAATACAGCAAAGCAATACCATAGTACCAATTGTCTACACTAGCACCCTTGGTTTGTCAGGTGATGAGTTAGACAGCAACCAATTTATGCATGATGCACAGTTGCGTTACGGAATTACTCAAACGCCGCAAGTCTGGCTTGATTGTCAAGCAACGGAGCGCAGTGGAGAGCTGATCGTAGATTGGGATATCCGTCAAGGGATTTTCCAAGCCGGTGTGATTGAGCAAGCACATCAAGCATTTTGTGAACTATTACACGGGCTGGCTAATAATGAAGCACTATGGCAGTCCACCAGCCCGGTGAGTTTGCCAAAGCAAACGCAAGTACACATCACCGCGCTAAACGACACCAAAACAGAACAAGCTAAAGGATATTTGCACTCTGGATTTGCACGACATGTTCTAGATACCCCAGATCAAATTGCGGTGATCGACCAAAACGGCGAAATGACTTACCAACAACTTGCACAGTTGGCACTTCAAATCAGGCTCACCTTTGTCGACTCGGTAAAACCGAACGACCATATTGCAATCGTATCAGACAAAAGCACACAACAAATTGCAGCAGTGTTTGCTGTATTGTTTGCCGATTGTGTGTATGTACCTATTGAGGCAAAACACCCGCTTGCTCGTCAGCAATCAATCATCGCTAACTCAGGTGCCAAAATCGTACTCACAGAGTTGCAATATGCTAACCTAGACTTTGGCTCTGATGTCACTGTTATTGCATTAGATCAATTACTACCGGCTATTCCGCAGCAGGACCTTCAAGGTTTATTGGAAATATTCACGCAACGTCGACAGCAGCAAATTTTTGTCAAAGCCCCAGCTTATGTAATATACACCTCCGGTACGACAGGTCAGCCAAAAGGGGTGCAGCTATCGCACGGCGCAGCACTGAATACCGTGCTGGAAATTAATCGCCTGTATGATATCAACCCGAAAGATAAAACCTTAGGACTGGTGAGCTACGGCTTTGATCTCTCAGTTTGGGATATCTTTGGTACACTCTCAGCAGGGGCGACTTTGGTATTACCAGCTCAAGAGCTGCGAGGAGATCCAAACCACTGGCATCAAGTGATAGCCAAGCATCAGGTCAGTCTGTGGAATTCGGTGCCTGCGCAAATGCAAATGCTGATGACCAGTTTGCCATGGGCGGAAGATCAGACGCTCAGTACACTTAGGCTGGCCATGCTTTCTGGCGATTGGATCCCTGTCCAACTTGCAAAGCAAGTAATCCAACAACTGCCTCATATTGACCTGAACAGCCAAGGTGGCCCTACAGAAACTGCGATTTGGTGTGTCCAGCACACTGTCAAAGACATCGCGGATGATGCTGCTTCAGTACCATATGGTAAGCCACTAGCAAACCACCAAATTCACATTTTAAATGACCGACTAGAGCCTTGCCCAACTTGGGTCACCGGCGAAATGTATATTGCAGGTGATGGTTTGGCATTAGGGTATTTAAACGATAAACAAAAAACTGCTGAGCTATTTATTAAACATCCACAAACAGGTGAAAGGCTTTATCGCTCTGGCGATTTAGGCTGCATTATGGATGACGGCATCATTGCCATTCAAGGGCGCGAAGATGGCCAAGTCAAAATCAATGGTCATCGTATTGAGTTGGGTGAAATAGAGTCAACTATTGCCGCACACCCAGCTGTAAAAGACGTCGCGGTGGTCAATCTATCTACTGATGGTAACTTAGCTGCGGCACTGGTTGTCAAAGAAGTAACCGATAGCGAAATCATCTTCAGTGAGTTGGGCACCTTACTTAATGACAAGTTGCCTAAATACATGTTACCGACGCATTTCTTTACCTTAGACACACTTCCTCTTAGTCAGAACAGTAAAGTTGATAGAAAACAGCTTAAAGTACAATTGACGCAATTACAGCAGCAACTGACAACACAATATGAAGCACCATTTGACAATCATGTTAAGCGAACTGTGGCGCAAATCTGGCGTGATTTACTCAACGTGACGGAGGTATCGCGCCACGATGATTTTTTCCAACTTGGTGGTACCAGCTTAAATGCCATCAACCTGCTAAGCGCATTTCTAGCAGCAGGCTTTGATGCAGATATTGACCTGATTTTCAATCACGCCGTATTCAGCGAAATGTCCGAAGCACTGGCAAAAGCAAATGAAGCAAAACAAGCATGGCTTGAGAGCATTGATTTAAACAGCATGGCTACTGAAGCACTCGAAGGCCTTGCTGATGCCCTACCGTATGATTCGAATTCCGAGCCAAAAACCCTATTATTGACTGGCAGCACGGGGTATTTGGGTAGCTATGTTTTGCGCGAAATATTGGATACTACGGATTATCGTATTCTATGCTTGATGCGCTGTGATGATATTCAGCATGGATTCTCGCGCTTGGAGCAGGCCGCAGCAGAAAAAGGCCTACCGACAACTATACCTCACGAGCGTATTCAGATAATCAGCGGTACGATGTCCGAGCCTTACTTTGGTTTAAGCAATACAGACTATCAAGCTCTAAGTGCACAAGTGGATGTGATAGTTCACAATGCATCGATCATTAACCTCATGGATCCGCTTTCTGCTCTTTACCCAACCAACGTCGAAGGCGCCCGTGAAATTATCCGCTTAGCAAGCTCGCATCAAGTGAAGCCAGTGCATTATATTTCTACTATCGGAGTACACCACGCGTTACCAAGTGATGTACCTCAGCCCGTGGTAGAACATACCCAAGTGGTGCCATGGCGTGAAGTGGAGTTAACGTATGAGCAGTCAAAAATTATGGCTGAAACCTTATTTACTGAAGCAAGAAGACACGGCGTACCAGTCAATATTTTACGTCCCGGAACCATCACTTGGGCAACCACAGAAACACCCTTTATTAATGATGATGCATTCTTAAAATTTTATCGTGCTTGCTTGAATATTCACGCCTATCCTGCGTCCGAGCTGGCGGTAAACATTGTTCCCGTAGACTATGTGGCAACCTGCATCACGGCCATAGTGAAAGGTGCGACGGGCCAAAACAGTAACTTCCACTTAGTGTCAGACCAAAGTACCGATGTTGCACAGATCTATAATTGGTTTAACGAACTCGGTTGCGATATTCAACCAATTGATTTTATAACATGGAAAGACAAACTCAATGACAACTTTGTGCGCAGCTTTGTTGAGCTTTACTTCAAGCAAGGTATGGACTCAGGTGGTCACCACCAATACGCCACAGATAACCTAAAATCCATATTGGCCCAATTCAGTCTCCCAAACTTTGCGGTCAGCCGCGATTACCTCAAGCCACTTACACAGAAGTACAACAATGCTTAATACCACATACACCAACAACAGTGCGTGTTACCGCATTTTTAAAGCACGCCCCAATGCCTCTAAACGGTTAATCATTTTGCCTCATGCAGGGGGCAGTGCAAGCTACTTTCGTCACTGGGCTAATATCGCCGACTCAGATTTAGAAGTCGTGGTTGTACAATATCCAGGTCGTGAAAACCGCATGGCTGAGCCTTTGATTTCGGACATGGATCGTTTGGTCGGCAACTTGGCCACAGGACTTAAAGCAATACTCAACAAGCCTTATATCTTGTTTGGACATAGTATGGGCGGCGGTATCGCTTACGAACTTGCCGAGCGCATTCAGGCCTATCGCTATCCGCCTCCAACTCAACTGGTGGTGTCTGCTGTTGAAGGACCTAGTTGCCACCATGCGACCGAAGTACACAAAGCCCCCGATGAAGTCATGCTTAATGAGCTTAAACGTCTTAATGGTACGGAGGTTGATCTCAATGCCCTTCCAGAGCTACTAGAGATGATGTTGCCGTTGCTGCGCAATGATTACCAGTTAATTGAGACTTATCAACCAAACCTTAATGCACCAAAATTGCAGCTTCCAATCACCGTGATGCTCGGGTCAACTGATACCGAGCTCACCTACGAAGAAGCCCAAGCCTGGCAACAAGTGAGTAGTCAGCCCATCAACATTGAGGTCTATGAAGGTGGCCATTTCTATTTAGCCAATCATGTTGAGGCTATTTTGACCCATTTGGGGACGCTGTTCCCAGTGCAAAAAACATGGTTGTGTGCACCTTAGTAACTAATCCCCCTTGAGAGTAAAGTTTGTTCAAACTAGGAGCTGCCCCACAGCTCCTTCTTCCAGCGCTGTTAAAATTATCTCTTTTGGGGATTACAAATCCGATGTGGGTAGTGCTGGGTTTTTAAGCATTGCAAAATGTACCTATTAAACCAACTCAATTATTCGCAAGGAAACGCTAATGCGTCGCTTCATATTGCTATTTTGTGCATGTTTATCAACATTATCGTCTCTCAGCGTTAATGCTCAGTTTCCTGTCGTAGTGAAAGATGACCGCGACAAACTTGTTACTATTAACACTTCACCCAAAAAGGTCGCCGCTGTCTCCGTATTTGGTGCTGATTTACTCAGTGCTCTAGGTATGCAAGCTGCAGCGATCTCAACACTCAATCATCAGATGTCACCCTACCTCGGTGAGCAAACTAAACATATGCTAGATCTTGGTGAAATTCATGAGACGAACTTGGAAGTGTTGACTGCGCTACAACCCGATCTCACCATCGGGCTGCGTACCTACACCGAACCATTTGAAGCCAAATTTGAGGAGATCAGTCCCTTTTTAGCTTATGACTTGGTCACCAAATCCGACTCAGATCGGGCTATAATCTCTGCGGCTAAAGCGCTGGGCAAGGAAGCAAAAGGTGCTGAATTAAATCGAGTATTTGCAGAGCAGCTCAAGCATTTTGCAACTGCACCTCTAAAAGCACAATCTGTGGTGTTTTTGTGGCATTGGTCAGATGTACCTTATGCATTTTACGACCATCATTTTACCGTTGAAATGATGGCGACCCTCAAAGGTAAAAATAGCGTCGGCACCTCTCCACAGCCGGACTTAAAAAAGCTTGATTCCGCCCCGATTTCGATGGAGTCGTTGTTAAAGCTTAACCCTGATGTAATTATTTCCTTCAAAGGCGAACCTGGGCCCTTTAAATCACATCCAGTTTGGAAGCAGCTCAAAGCCGTTACCAATGGCCGCGCCTACCGAGTCGCAGACCATTACGTGATGCCCCACGGCCCAATTGCTAGAAGGCTCGTCTTACAAGAATTAGCGCACCTATTGCACCCTGACCAATTTGCCCCACCAAGCGACCTAGCTAATAAAGCACGGGCCACACCAATGCAATTTGGTCATTTATAGCAGGTAATGTAAGCACGCTATGATTAACTCAGAGAGACCTCGCTTCGCTACAACGCCCACTGGCTTATATCTAATCGGCGTATGTATGTTACTACTCAGCCTACTGCTGTCTTTAACAATCGGCGACTATCAGCTCACATTAAAAGAAGTTTGGTCAGTACTTATTAACCCGTCAAAGTCACAAGCTAGTTTTGTCGTTTGGGAGCTGAGACTACCTCGTCTAACATTGGCTATCATTGCAGGTACAACACTTGGCATAGCAGGAGCCATTATTCAGGCAGTAACACAAAATGAGCTCGCATCCCCAAGCCTCGTCGGCGTCTCTTCTGGAGCCGCATTGGCTATTGTACTGGTCCTCACTTTTACCGGTTTAAGTACCTACTTCCAATTTATAGCGGGTATATTTGGCGGTGCTTTGGCGATGTCAGTCACACTATGGCTTTCTTGGAAGCAAAAACTAGAGCCTGTGAATCTTATTCTATCTGGTTTATGCGTTTCTCTGTTTTGCGCCGCCGCAACAACTTTGCTACTAATCTCGGTAAGCACTGACACTAGAGGGTTGTTTTATTGGTTGCTTGGCAGCGTTGCAAATCGCACTTGGCAACATGTGTCGTTATTAGCTCCTATCGCATTACTCGGTCTTATTTTATGTGCACTGTTAGCCCGTCCGCTCACCGTTTTACAACTCGATAGCGATGTCGTAAACAGTATTGGGGGAAGTGTAAAACGCTGGCGTATTCAAACGCTCACCGTTGCCGTTGTGCTAACATCTGCCACCGTGGCTGTTACGGGCCCCATCGCTTTTGTGGGGCTGGTTGCTCCTCACTTGTGCCGCACTTTACTGCCCAAGCACTTGGCTTATGAGTACCGCTATGTCTTATTTGGCAGCGCGCTAAGCGGTGCTGTGCTTGTCAGTCTGTCCGACTTACTGGCAAATTATCAGGAGATCCCTGTGGGTATACTATGCGTGCTGTTTGGCGGACCAAGCTTAGTTTGGCTCATCCAATCTCGCTATCAGCAGGCGTCTATATGAATCGAACAATGACTATATCCGCTTGCCGAGAAATTAAGCCTTGGCCTTTCTATGGTTTATTAATCTCACTCATCGCGCTACTTATTTGCTTATTTTTTACCGCGCTAAGTATGGGGTCTGTACCACTGTCGATGCAATCTGTTTGGCAGATACTGATTTCCTCAATACCACAAAATAGTGATTCGAATATTCTTTGGCAGCTGCGTTTACCTCGCTCATTGTTAGCCATGTTGGTTGGGATCCATTTTGCGCTGGCAGGACTAATTTTACAGGCCGTGATCCGCAACCCACTTGCCGACCCTAGTATCTTAGGAGTCAATGGTGGCGCGAGTTTAGCTATCGTACTTTGTTTACTTGTGGTGGATTATATTCAACTTCATGTATTCGGCTTCAGTGATTTCAATTTTAACTTTGCTTGGCTTCCCGCTGTAGCATTGCTCGGTGGGGTGCTAGCCACGGCTTTGGTGTTGAAACTTAGTTGGCGACAGCAACTACAGCCTAATCAATTGGCGCTTAACGGGGTCGCGATAGGCGCGGTGTTAAATGCTTTAGTTATGTGGGCCATTTTGGCATGGGGAGGGAATCGTACAGAAACCAGTTTGATTTGGTTAGCAGGTAGCCTGTATGGCAGGGACTTTAGTCAATTGTTTTTGCTTCTTCCTTGGACATTTGTTGGCGTGCTTAGTTGCTTCGCATTATTAAAGTATTTGTCGATACTGCAATTAGATAGCGATGCCGCACGAACTTTAGGGCTAAACGTCACTAGGTGGCGTTTAATTAGCTTATTGATTGCGGTAGCACTGGCGGCCAGTGCCACCGCAATCACGGGTCCACTCGGGTTCGTTGGTTTAATTGTGCCACACTTTGCCAAAGTGCTACTTAACCGACTCGGCTTAGGTACCAGCCTCCCCCACCTGATGGTGGTCTGTATGTTAGCTGGGGCTTCATTAACGCTGGCGGCAGACATTGCAAGCCGAACGCTCATCTCTCCTTTGGAAATCCCCACAGGCACGCTAACCACCTTGATGGGCATTCCCATCTTGCTGTTATTGATCCGCCGCCAAAATTAGGATTTATCATGTTAAATGCAGATCAAATAACCTTACATTATCAACATAGGCCGGTGCTAAAAGACTTGTCGGTCTCTATTGCACGTCATCAGATCACGGCAATTGTCGGTCCAAATGGCAGTGGTAAGTCCACCTTACTTAAACTACTTGGCGGACTCATTCAACCGCAGCAAGGGACTATCTCTTTGGAGCAACAGCCGCTTCACCAATGGCCCCCTAAAACGCTAGCAAAGAAACTCGCATTACTTGGCCAAAGTCCACAAGCTCCAAGTGGTATGCTCGTTAAACAGCTTGTTGGTCATGGTCGGTTTCCCTATTTAGGAATGTTCAAGACATTATCGCAACATGATCAGGATGCCATTACTTGGGCGCTCAAAAAGACCAAACTTGACGCGTTGCAACATAAGCCGTTACAGCATTTATCTGGTGGTGAGCGCCAAAGAGCATGGTTAGCAATGGCCTTGGCACAGCAATCTGAAATTTTACTCCTAGACGAACCCACGACTTATCTAGACTTAGGTCATCAATTTCAGCTTTTAGAATTACTTAAGCAGTTACAAATTCATGAACACAAAACCATTGTGATGGTGCTACACGATATCAATCAAGCCAGTCAATTCAGTGACCGAATTATCGCTCTTAACAATGGCTCGATAATAGCTGATGGCACACCGCAACAAGTCGTCACAGAGCAAATCATTAAACGGCTGTTCAACATTGATGTTGCTATTGTGTCTCAGTGCTATGGCCAGATAACTAAGCCGCTGTGCTTGCCACTTGGAACAGAGGATCAATTTACCTCTAATTCAGCGGCGCCACTGCGCAGTGTCGCAATCTAAAATCAACAACAGAAGCTAATGAAATGGAATTAGAAATTCGTGACGTATCAAAAACGTATGCAAACGGTGTTCACGCACTAAAAGATATCAATTTAACCATAAGCAAGGGCATGTTCGGCCTGCTTGGTCCCAACGGAGCTGGTAAAAGCAGTATTATGCGCACCATTGCCACCCTACAAACGCCCGACAGTGGCAAAATATATTTTGATGGGCAAGATATCTTCACAAACCCTGCTGAGTTCCGTCGTCAACTGGGCTACTTGCCTCAGGATTTTGGTGTTTATGCAAATGCATCCGCCACCGATATGCTGGACTATTTCGCTCGTTTAAAGGGTATTCACAATGCCAAGGAACGAAAAAGTCGAATTAATGAATTGTTGGAGCTGGTTAACCTCACAGAGCATTGTCATAAAGCGGTAGATACATACTCAGGTGGCATGCGCCAGCGGTTTGGTATAGCGCAAGTTTTATTGACCAACCCTAAGATCATCATTGTTGATGAACCAACCGCAGGACTAGACCCTGCAGAGCGCAACCGCTTTTATAGTATTTTGCACCAACTCACTGACAGTGCCATTGTGATCCTCTCCACACATATTGTAGGAGACGTCACCAACCTTTGTGATGATATGGGGATCCTCAACCGAGGAACTCTACTGGCACGCGGCAAGCCCGATGAGCTCGTCGCCTCAATAGAGCACCAGATTTGGCACAAATCAGTATCAAGAAATGAGTTGAAAACACTACGAGACAATTACAAAGTGATTTCGACACGTATTGTTAAAGGCAACATCCAAGCCACTATCCAAAGCGACACCGCACCCACCGCAAACTTTATTCAAAGCACTGCGGACCTAGAAGACTTTTACTTCAGCTACGTCCCTGAACTTGCGGTTTAAGGAGCATGTATGTTCACCAGTTTTTTGTTTGAGTTAAAATATCGACTACGCTCCGTAGCCACTTGGGGTTGTTTAATAGCCATGATAGCCATGGGCTACCGAGAAATGTTAGGCGGTGAATGGGATACTCTCATGCAAAGTGGCAGGGTTGCACGCAACTCGCCATATGCAATCTATTACTTGTTTATGTACTACACATTTTGGGCTGCCACGGTGGGTAGCGCACTGGTAGTCCCAACATTACTCAGGGATCTTAATTCTAAAACTGCAGACTATTTATATAGTTTTGATATCAATAGCAAACACTATTTTATCGGTAAATATTTAGCGAGTTTAGCTATTGTGCTGTTAGTCATGAGCTCAGTTGTCATCGCCATGGTGACTTTACCTCTGATCTCAAGCCTCTTTGGACTCTACCCAGATAGTGATTTTATAGCAACTTCATGGCCCCATATTTTACACGCTATACTGCTTTGGGTACTCCCAGCTTGCATTGTTTATACCGCTATTCCGTTTGCGCTCACGGCACTCACTGGACGCGCTACACCAGCTTATGCAGCGATGATGATAGCCGTTGGCTCGTTTGTCATTATCACCGCTTTGTTTGGTGACGGCGCACCACAAGCCCCTTGGCTGCAAGTTGTTGATCCATTGGGTAAGGTCACAGTTGAAGGACAAATCTTTTACTGGACGGCACAGCAAAGAATGACCCAGTTTTTGAACTTAGAGAGCGCATTACTTTACAATCGTTTGCTTTATTTAGCACTAGCATTAGCTTTGCTGGTATTTTCATGGTGGCGCTTCGATTTAACGAAATTTAGAACCAGTAACAACAAAAAAGCCTCAGCAAAACCCGTTGCAAAAGCGCAACAACACACGCACAGTTCAAGCAAACTAAATATGAACCCATTAACCTTGATAACCAATAAAGCCACAGTCTACTGGCTTAAATTCAGCGCCTACTCCGGTTATCTTCAAGCTCGCCAAATCATTACTAATAAGGCGTTTTACCTATCAATGTTGACGCTTTCGTTGATGCTGATCATCGCCGGGTTAAGCTACCGTTTGCCGGGCATGGAGGGCAGCGCAGCTATTTTGCCAAGAACGCACACGCGGCTTCCCGTGTTAATTTATCCCAGTTTGATTTTTACCATGCTTGCCGCCGCTTTTTTTATAGTTGATCAGTGCCACAAAGACCACCAGCTAAATACCGCACAGCTGGTCGCTGTGTGCCCAACGCCCGATTGGCAAGCTCCTTTAAGCCATATAATCTGCGCTGTTCTTATTGCGTTCGTATTAATGCTAGTGCCTATTTCAGGCTTATTGGGTACACAATTTATACAAGGTTATCTTGACCCCGATTGGCAAAGTTTATTGCATTTGAGTATGCTTGTTTTGCTGCCATTAATGCTCGCTTACGTGTTTATAGCCATCATTAGTTACGGGCTATTGCAGTCTAAAGTTGCCGCACAGGTATGTGCCGTGGTGCTCTGTATTTCTCCTGCGATATTCAATGAAACTCACGCGATAGAGAACTTTATGTATTTATGGGCATGGCCATCTATTGCTCAACTTTCCGAAATTGCATCTACAGAGCAATTTATCATCAGAGATCTCAATCTTATGCTCTACTGGCTCAGTTTTTATTGTGTATTGCTAGTATTAAGTAGCTGGCTGTGGACACGAGGTGTGCTTGCACCTTTTAAAGAAAGATTAATAGCTTTACCACAAAAGGTTACACCGCGATCACTGGCTATTATGCTGTTGTCAGGCACTGTTTTTGGCTATCAAGCCTATTCAATTCATCAAGAGATGATCATTAACGGTCAATTTGAAACACAAGCCGATGGTTATGCTGTGCAAGCCGACTACGAAAACCAATACCGGCAATTCGATACACAACCGCAGCCTAAAATTCGCCACGCTGAAATTGCCATATCGCTACACCCAAATCAGCGCGCTATACAATACACGGCCAACTTAACGCTGGTTAATTCACACCAGAATGCAATCGAGCAGTTGCTACTCAACACCAACAACTATACCGCTTTTGATGAAATCTTACTTTCTGGTCAAGCGCTTTCACTGCTCGCTTTAGACAAAGCGCATCATGCCTCGGTTTGGGGCTTGAGTACGCCTCTCATTCATGAGCAACAAAGTCAGCTCAGTTTTACGGCTTCAGTCAAATATCAAGGCTATAGTAATCACGCAACTGATTACATTGGCAAAGTGACAAAAAATGCCAGCTATATTGATGCAAGTTTTTGGCCCTCCATTGGGTTCGAGAAAAACAACATCATCAAAGACAACGTGTTACGAGAGAAGTTTAACCTCGACCCGCTGGCACCAGACTTTTTCAGCCAATCACAAACACTAGACTTGTACCAACACGACGACGCCGATCTGCTCACCTATAAACTAAAAATTGACGTCCCCAACAATCAAGTAGTTGTGGCGCCGGGGGATCTGCAGAAACACCAAACACAAGGACAGCGCCACAGCTATGAATTTCAAACAATGACTGCGAGTCATTGGGATCCTGTCATAGTGAGCGCCGGATACAAAATTCACCAGTCTACATGGACAAGCGCAAAAACCGGACAAGATATTCCCATAGACCTGTTTTACCTTAACGCCGATGAAGCCATCCTAAATTCCATGATACAACGAGCAAAACATGCACTTGAACAAGGCGAAGCAATATTTGGAACCTACCCATACAACAGCTTAAAAATAGCAGCGTTACCTCAGGGTATGGGAGAACAAACGGTTAGCGCAAATTTAGTGCTTATCCCCGAAATGTCCGCTTGGCAAAACAATTATCATGATCCATCCAGTTCCGACTGGTTAGAATACACCGTACACGATGCAGTTGCTCAGGTTTGGTGGCAGAATATCGCAATCGCAAACACCGCAGGTTACCCCATACTGTCTGAGGGGGTGCCAACTTGGTTTGCGCTGACCAAATCAAGATTGAGTAGCAAAGCAACACAACAACTATTGGCTAGCATTAAAAATGACTACTTATTAGCACGTACTAAAGAGTCCGGTGTGGAGAAAAACGCCTTAGCATTGACGCACCAACCATACGCCAAAAGTAAATCGCAGCTTATTGTTTATGAAGTGTCACAGCTCATTGATAATGAGCAATTTAGCAATGTGATCAATGATACCCTAGCACATTATCGAGTGCAGAGCGCTTCACAGCCCATATCGGCACAACACTTGTACCTGAAGCTGTTGCAAGCCGTAAATCAGCCTAAACATGAAAAACAACTAGATATATTATTTCACCAAATGACGCTACATGACGCAAAAGTGCAAAATCTATCTCTGTAAACCCCCATTACAAACGATTAGGGCTGCCACATAAGCGCCCTAATTACTATCAGCCTTGTTCGCTACCTTTAAAAAAAACCGCACAGAGGGGTAATGGCCGTTTTCGGGTAGTGGCTCTCCTTGCTTATTCAGACAATAACGGGCAATAAAAACAGGGCCGACCAAATGGTCAACGCTGACGAGAAGTAAGCCTAAAAACCCATTTCTAGCGCAGCATAACTCAATGCCCAACTACTCTACTATTCGTTGTTACTAGGAGCTAATTTACTATGTTTCGTTATAAGCTGACGTCTGCGGCCAAACCTCTCTTCTCCACTTCTAAACTCAACTATCACATTTCGCGTACCTTGTTAGCAATGAGTTTAGGCGTTTTCTCTTCAGCAGTATTTGCTGATGATCAAGCCAAACATATCGACTTGGAACGAATTGAGGTTACTTCTGAAAAGCGTACCGTGAATATTATGGAAGTTGCTTCTAGCGTAACGGCTATTTTTGGACAAGAACTAGTCGACTCTGAAGCCTATTCAATCACAGATCTTGGACAAGCGATCCCGAGTGTTCACGTTTATAGCTGGGGTGGCCGAAGAGACAGTAATGTATTTATTCGTGGCATAGGCCCGGGTTTATTCACCGAACCCACCATAGGTTTTTACGTCGATGGCGTGAATTATAGTAGCAATAGTATTTTTGATTTGGACCTTGTGGATATAGAGCGTATTGAGGTCCTAAGGGGCCCTCAAGGCACACTATATGGGGGCAATTCTCTGGCTGGTGTTATTAATATCATCACCAAACAACCAGACGAAATGCCGGAGTTCAAAGGTGCCTTTTCTGCAGATAACTTTGGCTCAAAGCGGGTTAGATTAGGTGTGAATACCCCCTTGACTGCGGATAATCTATTTCTCGGCTTATCAGCTTCGGCATACAACACCGATGGACATCTTGAAAATACCTACTTAGATAAAGACTTTGGTGCACGCGACGATCTGAGTGCAAGAGCTAAACTTAGATGGATCGCGTCAGACAATCTTGAAGCCAATTTTGTGGTGGATTATGAACGTTTTCGTGGCGATTCGTATGCGATGGGACAACTTGAGCGTATCAAAGCCAACCCAGATCACATAGAACATGATTTTGAAGGAGTTGACGATCGTGATGCACTTGGGGCTTCGGTTACACTGGATTATAGCGGTGACAATGTAAACTTCATCTCGATCACAAGCTGGCGTGACTGGGATAACCTGAACACCGCGGATCAAGATACAGGCAATGACGCAGGATATCAGTTCCATAGTCACTCTGAGGACGACTTTGATCAGCTCTCCCATGAAATGCGTTGGAGCTCTAAAAATACTGAAGACTACCATTGGCTAGTCGGGTTCTATGCCTATCAATCAGATACCCAGAGTACGACAAGAAATGATCTAAACTTCTCCTCTATGTACCCAGGTAGTGGACCCATGGTTGATCGTTCGATTATCGGGAAAGATGACCAAGCTTGGGCAGTATTTGGCCAGGTTGACTACGCAATCACTCAGGATATTACCGTCATTGCAGGGTTACGCTACCATAAAGAACAGCGAGAAGCCGATATTAACATCGACTCTCAGTCCACTGGAGTAACCTCGCAACACGGTGGCAAGGAAGAATTCAGCGAAGTTCTACCCAAATTAGCCCTCTCTTATCAAACTGCCAATAATGACCTTGTTTACGCGTCTTGGAGTAAAGGTTACCGAGCAGGAGGATTTGACACATTATATCCCAACTTAAGCAAGCCTAGCTTTGAGCCTGAATACAGTAATAACTATGAAATCGCCTATAAAGCACTAGCGCTAGAAAACCAACTGAGCTTTTCAATCACTGCATTTTACGTTTCTTTAGACGACCAACAAGTGCAACAGATGTTAGAAAACACCACCATTATCACTGATAACGCTGGCGAAAGTACCAGCCGGGGTGTTGAATTTGAGTCGCGCTACCAGCCTCACCCGGATTGGACCATTGGCTTCTCAAGTAGTTATGTTGACGCCACTTATAGCGAGTATGAAAGTGTGAACTTTGCAACTGGTGTAATAGAAGATTATTCCGATAATCGTTTACCAAACACGCCTAAGATCAGTGCCAACCTGTCCATTAGCAATCGTACAGAACTCAACAGCGACTTCACCTTATTCACGCAGTTAGAAAACATTTATATGGGCGATCACTACTTTGATGCAGGTAACCAAATGAAGCAACCTGCATATCACCTTTTAAATGCCAAAGTGGGACTTGAAAGCGAAAGCTGGTACGCGCACTTATGGGTGAAGAATGCGCTTGATGAATATTACTCAAAAGTTGCATTTAACTTTGGTTTCGGTGTCACGGCAGAAGCAGGAAACCCGAGAACCATAGGCCTCACTGTAGGTACTAATTTCTAAACCAATGACGAGTGGAAAGTGGCGCACGCACTAAGCGCCACCGTGACGTTGTATAAATAATATCAATGCGTTGATACGCTTATTAAGGGAGTTACCATGCAAGCTCAATCCGTGTTATTGCTCGGTGGTACAGGTCAAGTAGGCTTAAAAGCAGCTGAGTATTTACTTGAGCATACACAAGCCGCACTTACGTTTGCTTCACGTAGAAAAGCCTCATTACCCAGTGCAATTTCGCAACATCAAGACCGAATAAATACAGTACAACTTGATGTCCAAAACACCGACGATTTAAAAACTCAGTTAAAGAATACAGATCTGGTCGTCGCCTGTGTTGGCCCCTCAGGCATTATTGGCGATCAAATAGTATTGGCCTGTAAAGAGTTAGGCGTACCAATTATTGATGCTGGTGGCTACGATCCAGTATACGCGTCTCTCCACGAGCATGAAAAGAAGCACAGTAGTGAAGTACCGCTCATCATCAACGTCGGTTTGCTACCGGGCTTATCAGGCGTATTCCCCGCCTATCTTATTCAACAATGTAGCCGTGGAGCGGACATCAAATCCTTAGAAGTGCAATACGTTGGCCGAGACGCTTGGAGCTACAATTCGGCATGGGACATTATAAATGGGTTAGGAGACTTTGGTCACGAACGTGGCTTTTGCTACTTGGAAAACCAGCAAGTTAAACGTGAAAAGTTCTCAAAAGCTGGTACTAAAGCACACTTTCCTGCTCCCATAGGCACCGCATCTACTATGTTGATTTATGCAGAAGAAATTGTGCAACTCGCCAACGAACATGACATACAAACAGCTAAAGTCTACGGTGCTAATCTAGGGCCCCGCGCTATGTTTGTTTGCATGATTGCGAAGATATTCAAGATGTACAAAAACCATAAAACTATCGCTCGTGCAGCGCGATGGTTATGTAAGGCCTCAGCTAAAGATATGCGTAAGCTCGACCCAATTTACGCCGTCGATGCCCAAATTAAATGTGCTGACAACCGCGTACACCATGGCCAAATCATTCTAGAAGATACCTATCAGGCTACAGGCTTTATCATCGGCATAACGGCTAAGCAATTATTAAACAATCAAATCACCAAAACAGGTCCAATGATGCTACATGAAGCTGTTGATGCCAATCATTTTATAAAAGATCTCGAACAAGCAGGTGTCGTTGCAGGGCTTATTCTTTCTAAATCAGACAACAACACTAAGCAGGAGGCTGCATGAGTAAAAATATCATCGTCTTGGGAGGTACAGGTGAGTCGGGCAGGCGCATTATCAACTTACTCAGTGAACGCCTCTCAGATTTAAAAATAAGCTGTGCGGCACGGCGAACACCAAAAGCGGGCATATTGCCAGAGCATATTAACTTTGTTCCTTTTGATATAAATGACAAAGCCAAAAGCATTGAAACACTCAAAAAGTTCGACTTAGCTGTGATTGCTTTGGGTCCAATGGATAAATTTGCCCTACAGGCGCATCAACTGTGCTTGAACGCGAATATAGATGCCCTCGACATTAATGACAGCCTACAGGCTGCAGATCAAATACACGCACTGAATACTGAGGCCCAATCAAAACAACGCTTGCTACTCACAGGTATGGGCTTCTCCCCTGGTATTTCAACATTACTGTTAACTGAGCTTGCGCATAAAAAAGCATCTGCAACGGGCTATTATCAATGTCGTTTGTATATGGGCGCAGCCTATGGTGGCGGCGAGACCAGTCCACAAGCGATTTTAGCAAGCTTTACCAATCACTTAACCTGCTGGCGAGAAGGGACTCGCAAGCAGGTTGAGACGCCTTGGCAGGACGCACAACATCAATTTACTTTTCCAGCATTGAAAAAACCAGCCGACCTAATTCCATTTGCAACACCTGAAGTCGCTGGGCTTGGTTGTGAGTATGTTGCTGAAGACCTAGACATAAAGCACCTAGATAGTCGTTATCACATCCAACACCTAACGCTTGGATTTGCAAAGTTTATGAGTAAATATCGCTTAGGCGAACGTAAAAATACATTTTTCTCCAAGATGTTTTTTAATAATGGGCAAAAGCTCAAAACCAAAAAAGAGTCAGATCCCGATACTTGTTTATGGGTTTACCCAGACAATAATCCGCAATCAGGGCTAATGTTACATGGGGTTATTTCTTCTTATGAACTTACCGCCAAGATGGCATGTGTTGTGGTTGAGTGTTGGCTAAACAATGTGTTCTTTGACAGCTATGGCGTCAAAGCCGTAGAGCATTTGTCTTATAAAACGCGCCAAAAGCTACTGCAAACATTGGTTTTAAATGGTGTCACGGCAAAACCTGCAAACACCCAGAACACACATCGAGCAGATCAAGAGTTTGGCTGGGTAGACAGCGTATCATCAGACATCAATAGTCTCAGAAATTTGGGGTTAAATTGGTATACAGTAACAAAGCAACATCCAAAAATGGCAAAAAGGCAACAAGAATATCTCTATAAATCAGAGATATGGCGAGCACTTAAAGAGGCCACCAGTAGGTATAGCTTTGCAAAGTTTGTAATTTCTACGCTGTTAGCATGGCGTCGAGATAATAAAGGCTTACAGCACTGGCGCGATAGACACCAAGGAGAATATACCGAAATCTGGAAGTCCATCACTAAAGATATGAGTATGTTTAGCTCAGGTTATGGCAACGCGAGGAAACTACTAGGACAGGATAAAGCCTACCGATTATATCGTGACATGTTTCTAGAGACAGGCAAAATGGAAATGCGCTGGCTATGGCCTAATCCTGAATCCTTTAATATGTTCGAAAACAAAGAGGATGTGATTTTAGAATACTGGCTCACTTGGCTTAGAAACTACGCCAAACTTGGCCTATTTACACTAAGCGAATCACAGGCTGACCCCACAACGATTTGCATTTCTATCACCGACTGTGCGTATGCTGCTATGTTTAAAGAGCTCGGTTGCCCTGAGCTTGCAGACATGGTGAGAGAAATGGAGCAAGAAGCACTAGCCTTTTTAGCCAGTCAGAGTAATTTGAACATAACTTGGAACTTTAAAGGTGAAGGTGTTGTTGACATCACTTTGAGTAAAACGCTAACGCTTCAGGCCGTTGGTTAACAGAAAAAGACGACGGAGAATGGATTTATGTGTTGCGGGCAAAGCCCGCAGGGCACACACTCAAAAATGATTAACCACAAACAATACTGGGAGCGAGGTTCAGTCTCGCTTCTTTAGGCAACACCCCAAATTGTTTTCTAAAAGCCACGCTAAAATGACTTACATTGCTATAACCCAGCGAGACGGCTGTTTCGGTTACATTATTGTCTTTTAATAGGTTCATTGCTTTGTGCATTCTTTCTTCTTGGAAACAACCATAAACCGTATTGTTAAATAGCACCTTGAAGCCTTTTTTTAGCTTACACTGGTTTAATCCAACCACCTTAGCCACATCTGAAATGGTAGGTGGGCAACTAAGATCGGATAATAGAAAATCTCTAGCTGCAATAAGCTGCTTTTTCTCTCGAAGCGGGAGTTGGTTGCTCGTGTCAACTGATTTCAGTGCAGTGAGATGCCAATATAGATAGTCTAACGTAGCGGAATGCAGCAGCAGAGGGTTGGCTTCTTGATCTTTTATCAACTTATGAATACGGTTCGCACATGTGCTGACTTTTCTACTGGGGCCACTTTGCTTCACAAAGAATGACATACTTTTCCCTAGATCTACCCCACTGAGCTCTTCACCAGCAAGCTCATTAAGCACTTCGGGTTTTATCATGATCTCTAAGTTACTAAAATCATTACTATGGTAAGCACAAAAATTCTCCCCACCCGAAAAACCAATATTAAAGTCTCCGCACTCACATTGTAAAAGCGTATTACCGACCGTCGCTTCAAACTTCCCCGCAAGAACATTGTTAATGTGAATATATTGGTCATCGCCAGGAAATACATGTTTAGTATCTGCCGCCCCCAAATCCTGCGCTGAAGATAGGCTCACAGAAAGCCCTGGCATCAACTGCACAAAATTCTGCCCAACCACATTATCAATATACTGCTGTTTATTCGCTGTACTTATTTCAATGTCACTACACATAGTCATTTTTAACCCCCCTTCCAATCCCCGTATCACTCAGGCATCTGTAGCTAATACTTCCTTTAGAGAAACATGTAAGTTACCGGGAACAGCCGGATGTTTCACCATATCAACAAGTCAGATAAGAATGAATTTCACTTTTAGTTATTCAGTCGTATATAGCTATCTATTACATCACCCATTATTAACCGCATCAGAACAACAAAATATTAACAAATGAAAAACGATAAAAACAAATTCTGAGTTATGTTCCCTAAGAAGTTAACACTAATAAAAATCATTCTCAATAAGAAATTCCAAAAAATACAATTTTCAACCAGAGATTTGCATAAGGAAAGAGTTAGAGCATTCCTTATTTTACTAGAGAGTTTTAGGGATAGTTTCGCTCTCGTGTCCTGCCAAAGTCTAGGTACCAAATCTGAGGTGTTATACCAATTTCAGCTGTTGGCGCCGAAACAGGCTGCTATAAATGAGTTAGTTATCCATAGTCACGACTACCCAAACTAAAAGACTGTATGCACCTGTATAATAAGCGGTAATTTGACTGCCAGCCTTGATAAATAACCTGAACTCGGGATAACAATATGTTTTCTAGCAGCTGTTATCCCTTTCTACTGCGTTAAATTTGTTGCAATAGGCCAGAGGTTAAATAAGTCGTGTATCTAAGCCAAGGTGGGATGCTGTGCATTGTTTTAGTAATAGCCTACTGGCATTTGAGCGACACTATCGCCTTGAGTGTTGACTACAACCATTAGTTTGTTTCAAAAGTAGTATTAGTAACATCGCGGTATTTGTCAGTTATCATTTTTAATCTTATCCAATTTATATAAATAAACTAAAAGCCCGACGCATCTAAAGTTATGCGGGTTTTTAATATTTCCTTATGAAATTTTGGCCCTTTACCATGACGCTTCTATAAGGTGTAGATTGACCATAGAGTGTTTTTAACAACAATAGGCAAGGAAAATAACGACCTTAGAACCATATGCCAATGTGAGATGATGACTTTTTCAGATACTTTTGTGATCATAGATTTCGCTGCCTGTGTCGAAGTGCCAAATCAAACCTCACTTGACCACTGATAATAATAAAAAGGGATTAAGCATCCAGAAAAATTTGCGTCATTCATCTTGATACCGTCCCATTTCCTATCGCGAACAAGCCATTAAAAGCAACGGGGAATCCCGAGGTTTTATTGACGAGACGATAGTAAACAACACTCAGGTATTCGGATACTCAATTTATGTTCGACATGGGTTTGAGTTAAATAGGCCAAAGCTTGCGTACGAACTGGTTTATGCCCTGCAAGTCGAGTGTCGTGACCAAAACACACTCAGAAGAATAAAAATCAAACAGCAAAGGTCAAAACGCCCTAGTGAAAGACGTCACGTAAAAAGTTGAACTCGCCTTTTATTATATTCACCACTCTTATCACTTACTTTATAAAGTATTACAAGGTACAATTTTTTCTCAATCTCCATTGCGACTTACAAGGAAAAGTTATGCCATTATTAGAACAGAGGTCTCTGCATCATATTGATCCACGCCTAGCTGGCGTTGAGATGCAGTTAAAAGAGGCCTATTACAATTTAGATAAAACCACATCCAGCTTTGATAGCGATCTTGACAATAAATTGAAGTCGTTTAAGCGCTATAAATGGTGGGCGGTTGGTATTGCAATCCCCTTACTATTTCTTGCGCCTTTTCTCTTAATCTCAATAATTCCTATTTACTTTTTGTTAAAACATTCTCTTAAGTCTTTCACTAAGGGTGTGTTAACTAGAGCTTATATGATGGCGCCAATTGCTTCAGCACTTAACTTAGAATATTCAGTCGGCGGTAATTTACTTATCTGCGAGGAAGCTATCAGTGCAGGTATATTAGCCAAAGGAGGCCGAGCTGTGGCTGAAGATGGATTTAACGGCGAAGTAAATGGCATTCCCTTTTACTTTACTGAAGTGCATATACGCACGCATCACCAGAACAATGACAGCAAACGTTTGTTTAATGGTGCAGTTATAAAACTGAGTATGCCTGAACCTGTAGATACTCCAATCGTAGTGTTACAAGATGCGGGGCTTTGGAACATGCTGATAAATCGACGTCAATCTTTAAAAGGATTACAGCGAGTTAAATTTGAACAAAAAGACTTTGAAAAAGAGTATCAAGTCTATGCTAAAGATGAAGAAACCTGCCGCGAAGTACTCACGCCAGAATATATGGCGCAATTGTCGCAAGTCAAAACGTTCTTCTCATCCAGTCACCTACCAAAAGGGTTAAAAATCCCCGAAGTAAAAGCCCAAATGTTTATAGAAGGTAGCGATATACTGATCTCTCTTAACTATGGAGCCAACCTATTTAGCCCTAAAAAGCTACAAAAAGAATACGATCCCAGCTGGGCCGAAGACATAGCCAAACAATTCTTACTGATTGAAAACCTAGCAAAAAGTCTGGTGCACTAGCGCTGGACTTAGGTAGCTTGTGGTTGAAAATGCAATAATCTGACGACAAACACAATGGCTGTTATAACCATTACAAAAAAGGCCCTGAGGTCCTTAAACCAACTTAGCTTTTTTTTAGACACGGAGTTAGTTCAAAGATGATACAGTGTTCGCTGTTCAAAATAATAATGTAAAGCGCTAACCCCCCTGCGACTGTGAGCAGGTTTATCAAGTGCCTAAGGAGAACAGGATGAATTTTATAAAGCCCGCCACCTCTTTGCTTTTTGCAGTCATCATGCTCACCAATGATGTCCATGCTAATGAAGCCTTTCCTAGGCTAAAAGGACCTTGGCTCGGTCAGACACCACCAGGGTCAACCGCACAGCTCTTTGCTCCTAATATCATCTCCATTAATGGTCGTTATGAATTCGGCGTGTCGTTCTCTCCAGACCTTACAGAAGTGTATTTTACTGCCTTTAAAGAGCAAGAAACTGTAGACTCAAGCCCACAAATCATGTATTCAAAGGTAGAAAATGGACAGTGGACTCAACCTCAAACCGCAGATTTCACCCGTGGAAGAATGAGTTATGAACTGGTTCCCCACGTTAGCTTAAACGACAACCGGATTTACTTTACTGCGCGTTCAGATGACCCCAAGGAGTCTGGAATTTGGTACGTTACCCGTAGCAAAAATGGCTGGAGTGAGGCCAAAAGATTCGATTCGGCAATAAATACGGGTAAGTTTTCAGACTTCAACCAAAGCGCAAATGGCAAACCTGTTTTCTCCAATATGTCAGAACGCAAAATGTATACCGCTGAAAATAAAAACGGCGCGTTTACGACTCCCAAAGCCATTGACATTGACTTTGGATTTCATGGCTTTATTTCGCCCGCTAACGATTACCTATTGGTTAATAGTCGTCACAGAGGCGATGATAGTAGAAAAGACAACGACCTATATGTCTATTTTAAGGAGCATGATGGCACTTGGTCTAGTCCTATTAATTTAGGTGAAGGGGTTAATACCCGTTACTCAGAAACCGTTCCAAGAATTACACCCGATGGTAAATACCTGTTTTTTGGCAGATATAATGAACCCGGTGATGTATCAAACATTTATTGGGTAAGCACCGAAGTCATTACCAAGCTAAAAGATACTTATTTTGCAGGAAAGTCGACTAAATAACCTGAACTCGGGATAACTTCTGGCTAGAGTGATATTACACTTTTAAACTTTGGTATTTTGGTAGCTTAACTAACTTCTTTCCCGAATTCAGGTTAAATAGCTTTAAAGCAGCGCAATTGTATGATTCCTTTTGACTTTAAGATAAAACTCGGCATGACACAATGCGGAAAATATAAGATAAAATTGCGACACAGCAAAAATATCATCATGTACCCTCCACAAGATTTTGGAGGGCATCTGGACTATACCTTCTTAAAACACTACAGATATCACTCAAGGGGAAACACATTACTAATGATCACGTTTCCCTTAGTATCTCTTATTTCGAATATAAGCTCGGACTCTTTAACTTCAACATAAGCGACACCATTGCTCGCATAAAAGTCGTATTCTGTTGTCGATAATGGTTCTGATATCGAGTATCTACTGGCTCCATATATGGCTTTGCTAAACCTAACATCATCTTTAAACCAACGAATAGAGTTAATTATAAAGCTAGTTGGCCAGAATAATGAGCCAGAAACTAATTGATGGATTGAAGTGGGCTTTCCTTCATAGTTAAGCCGACAAGCGAAGTGAGAGTGAACATCTCCAGATAAAAAGAACACATTTGTAATATTTTTCTTCGTCATGTGATCTAAAATTCTTTTCCGTTGCTCTGCAGCTTTTTTCCAATTATCCGCCGCGTCTGCATTGGAATAATTATCAGCCAAAAAAGTGACAGAAGTCCCTATTAGCTTAACTTTATAATGAGAGTTAAGAAAATCCAATAGGGCATTTTCTTGAGCTCTTGATATAAGCCCTTGAGAGCTTCGCTCTTTGCGAGAGTCCATTAAAAATAGACCAATGCTGCCAAAATCTACCGCTGCATAATGGCGAACAGGTACTTGATTGTGCTCCTGCCCTTTAACGTAAGAGACCCCCGGCACATCACTTGGTATAACATCAAAAATTGGCCCATGTGACGCCTGATAAGAATAGAAAGCATTAATGCTGTTAATGAGCCTATCTTTATCTTTAGTCAACCAGTTGACTTTAGTATCTTGGTAGTCAATAGCTCCGTGTTTAAAACTATCTTCTACTTCGTGATCATCCATAACCATGTAATTAGGCATGGCACATAAGATATCTTTAACATATTGATTATCAAAAAACTTACGATAAAGTCGCTTAAAGTCCTTGGTACTTGAGTTATTTATTGTTAAACCTAGATACATGTCGTTATATACTTGATCCCCTAACCAAAGCATCATATCCAACGGCTTTTCTTCATTAAAGGCTTTCACTACTCTAAGCGCTTTTCCAAAACGTTCATCACCGTTATTTCTAAGACACGAACCAAAGCAAAACCGGAATCCCTCTCTACCTAGAGTTGAGAAAGAATATTCAGGTAAATCAGCCCAATTAGACTCACTTTCAATGCGCTGTTCAGAAAAGGTTGGATTATAACCGACTTGATAACAATAAGTAGTATTTGGCCTTAAACCGGTAAGCTCTATCACTCCCGTATAAAAAAAGTTTTGATTAAACCTGAACTGCTTTGGCTGCTCCCAATCTCCATCTGCCGGTTTTATCCTAATCCACCCGCAATTAGGTTTAGCGTCCTTTCCCGCAGACTGAATACCACACATAACTCGAACCGTTTGCTCTGTAGTAACACCAATAACAGGACCTACTTTAGGGTTTAGCAATGACACAATGTAACTCCTTGTAACTTTAATGATGTAATTAAAGTATCAAAAAGCGCATATTTCAAATTTATGATTTGATATTTATACTTCTCGAAGTATAAATATCAATTAAACACCATTAGGTAATTCTACCATCTCGATAGCGCCGCGTTTTTGCATGGTAATAAATAAGCGTTTACCTTCCTCGCCGCCAAAAGCCACATTGGTCGGGTACTTGCCTTTCAGTTTAATTTCTTTAATTAGCTTGCCCTGAGGTGAAACCACAGCGACCACACCAGCGCCATAACGGGCGATATAAAGATTGCCTTGGTTGTCCGTGCGCATACCATCTAAGCCAAAATCGGTAAACGAGATAAATAATTGTTTGTTACTAATATTGCCTTGTTCGTCTAACTCATAGCGCCATACTTTACGCTGCACGCTTTCATTCACATAAAGTGTTTTATTGTCAGGGCTAATTTCAATGCCATTGGTGGTGCCCATATCCGTTTCTAATAGGGTTACTGCTCCGTTTGTATTTATACGCCAAAGTTTACCGCTACTGGCTTGCCAATTAGGATCGCTGGCGAAAAGAATTCCGTTGTCCATGATCGCAAGGTCATTAGGTTGATCCATGCGATTATCGTGAGCAAATACCGACACGGATTGTGACAAATCACCACCTTGTGCAAGAGCTGCTTTGGTGACTTTGAGCACGTTATGATTGACGTAATCGGCTATATACATATTTCCTTGCTTATCAAAGCGAATACCGTTACCAATAGAGCCATTTTTTAACGTCAGCAGGGTTTCCGCTCTGCCTTGCGCAGGCACTTTACCAATAGTGCCTTGCTGTTGATGGTTAACCGCATATAACACGCCAGCAGCATCCACCGCAGGTCCCTCAATACCTTGCGTGAAAAACCCATCCGTTATCCAATCTTGTGTATCTACAACCGTGTTGGCAGCTACATAACCACTGCTCTGTAGCAAAAATAAACTGAATATAACTTTTCTCATGTTTTTCCTATTTACAATGAAGGTAAAGCGCTCGAACTGGATATATTCCAGTTATGACCACTTCATCCGTTAAATTTTGCAGCGCTAGCAGATGGCTATCTAGGTGCGGAGCCTGTAAAACCCCTTTACAAACCTTAAGCACTTGCTGACTCAATTCAATAAACTGCGTCACCTTTAACGCCGTTGAGTGTGCTTCTGTAAGTTTGGGACTTTGCTGTAACAGTGTTAACGCCTCAAGCCCCGCTTGCCAACGTTGCAATATCGCGCCAATGTGCGCTAACGCAGTGTTATCACCAGCGATATAGCTTGCGACTCGCTCCTCAAGTAGCCTCACCTGACGGCTTTCAACCGCAACATAGTCGACAAATTTATCAAGCGCTGCAAACTGGTGATACTCGTCGTTTAAGAACTTAATATGGTGACGCGTGTAATAGTGACTTGGCTCTACAAGCTCTGCAAGATGAGTGAGTAATTCAAGCGTAGCCTTGCGCTTTGGCTCATCCAAGGTTGTGCTGATAAGCCTACTAAAACCCGCTTGTTGCTGCGTTTTATGACCTAAGCCAATGACGTTATGTGCAAAATCGCTTATATGATCCAATCGCGCGTACATCTGCTTGCTATCCGTAAGCGTTTTAGCAGACCATAAACGCTCGGCAATCACAAAAAGTCGCGGCCATATTCTGATATCAAGATTATGTTCGGTGACCATTTCGCTCCAAATGGTCGCCTCACCACCTAAAATACGCCCGTCGTTTACTTGGCTTAACGGTGTTGAAACCTCGACAGGCTGTGGTTTTTCAAGCGCCTCAAGTGTGAGCGGATAACGGCTATTACCAATCATTGCCGCGCCTTGTTGCTGCGCTGTATTAAACTCAAACTGTAACGGTCCCATCCAACTATCCATGGCTGCGGTAAATTGCTGAGTCTTGCTAGTAATTGGCTTATCTGTTTGTGCTAGCTGATGGCGGTTGTTATTAAGCTTTATAAGCACTTGTTCGCCCAACACCACAAGCTCGCCTTTGACTGCGCTGCCTTTTAGGCGTGGGATCGTAAAGGCTAAGCTTAATACTCGCGGTTGAGTGAGATCCACTGTCGGTAGCACCGGATGTGGGTCGTTACGGTAATGAAATGATGAATACTGCGGCTGATCAATATAAAACCCGGTTGATAAAATGCCTTGATAACCTGCTTCTGCAATTGCAGTTAATGAATCATGACCACGCCAAGACTGCACGACAGTATCCGTAGGCAACGCCGGATGAAAAATTTCATCCCATCCCATCATCACACGTTGGTGCTTAGCAATAAGCTTTTGTACACGAGTATTAAAGTAATTTTGCAGGTCGTGACCGTCTTTCAACGCATGTTTTGCCATTAACTCCTGTATTTCAGGGCTTTCCAACCAATGCTCAGGCTCTACCTCGTCACCCCCAATATGCAGGTAGCCGTCTGGAAATAGACTCGTCATCTCAGCCAGTAAATCGTCGATAAAGGCGTACACATCAGGACTTGCGATATTGAGCAGTGGCTTAAATACTCCCCAATGACGCTCCATCTCATAAGGTTGCGCTTTAGTCATCAGCTCTGGATAAGCGACGGCAATCGCGCTTGCATGCCCCGGCATTCCAAATTCAGGCACCACGCGGATCCCTAAAAGGCTTGCATACTCAACCACTTCTTTCACTTCTGATTGACGATAATACAATCCGTCTGAGGCCAGTTGAGTCAGCTTAGGAAACACCTTACTTTCCATTCGCCAGCCTTGGTCATCAGTTAAGTGCCAGTGCAAAACGTTTAGCTTTGCCGCGGCCATACCATCGAGTTGGCGCTTTATTGTCGCAATTGGCATAAAGTGGCGAACACTATCAATAAGTAGCCCACGCCAAGGGAAACGGGGACCATCGCTGATAGCCGTGTAAGGGAGTGTTAACTGACCCAAGACCTTGCTCTGAGCTAGTTGTAATAGGCTAGCAAGACCGTGCTGCGCGCCGAAAACGGAGGTTGCGCTAAGCACTATTCCACCCTTATCAATATGAAGCTGGTAGTCTTCTGGCATATTCAGCTGAGGAAACTGTAGCTCGGTTTCGATATTTTCTACGCGAATGGTTAAGTCCGCTTTGCCACGCTTTACTACCCGTATCGGAATAGGTTTTCCAGTAATGCGCTCAATGTATTGCTGCATTCTGGCGAGCAGAAATGCCTGCCTCTGCGCACTAAAGCCGTGTATCGCAACCTTGATTTCGTTATCAAATACTAGCGAGCCTTCGGTCATACTCACTTGTTGCGGCATGGGCATAAGCGACAGTGGTGTTGCCTTTGCAGTTAAAATCGGCAACAACACGGTGAATAAAAAAACACTAAAGTACATTCTCATCATTACACTATTCCTGAGTAACAAGCTTTGGCAGAAAGTCGGCGGATATCAGCGCGCCGTGATGCTGAATAGCCTCGGCGGCAACTTGGTGTGCAAAGCACGCAGCCGTTTGCAAATCGCGACCTTTCAGCCAATGCGCTAGAAACCCCGCCGCAAACGCATCGCCCGCACCACAGGTATCTAAGATAAGTTGCGGCGCTACGTTTTGCGCCGCGATATAAATAGGTGAAGAATCGTCAGCTGGCGCGATCACACATGGCTGAGCGCCTTGGCGAATAACTAAGAGTTGTGAGCTTTGCTTTTGATGCTCTGCGATTATTTCGTCCACATTTGCGGTGCCATACACTGCATATTCGTCCTCGTCGGTTAAAAATGCGATGTCCGCCAACGCCATTACAGCCTGATAACTCAATTTTGGGTTATCGATACGCCAAAGGGTTTGGCGATAGTTGTTATCAAAAAATATGAGCCCACCTCTGTTTTTAAACGCAGCTAACGCCTCAAATAAGTGCTTTCTCTGCGACTCACATAAGATAGCAAGGCTTATTCCAGAGAGATAAATCGCATCAATAAGCTTGTTGTGAAGTGCCTGAGTTAACGTCTCATCACGCTTAAAATAATGCCTTACAGGGCTGTGCTCACGGGCAAAGGTAAAGCGTCGCTCTCCTTTCTCATCGAGCGTAATCCAGTACTCGCCAAGCGCGCTATGTGGTTCAAGCGAAATATAGTCTTGTCTGATGTTGGTGTTTGATAACATATCAAGCAAGTTTGTGCTGGCCTTATCCGTACCGATGGCGCTGGCAAAACTGACTGCGATGTGGTTATCGTTGCTTTGCTTGAGTAACTGAGCCATGTACCAAGCCGTGTTAAAAGTATCACCGCCAAACGAGCTAGTGCCATCTGCTCTATGCTCCACCATGCATTCACCAAAGCACAGCAACTGTTTTATTGCGCCTTTCATGATGTCACTTCCGTTTTTTCGGACGATGCGGTAACACTGGGTTTTGTCACCACACTCGTCAATACACCAAACACCAAAGCACTGATCAGCGCAGGAATAATCGGGTTACCAAAATAAGCCAGCCAATCGTCGTTCATACCAACGAGCAGAGCAGCCACTGAACCTGCCATCAAGGTGACTAAACTGCCTTGCCAAGTATAACCTTGCCAAAAGCGCCCCAATAACCCCATCACACAAAGCCCCGCTAATACAACGGAAATCATTTTGGTGATATAGCTGATAATGTCGCTCGACAGCACCGCCATAAATAATGCCAGCGATACGGTAGTCAACATGGCAATACGAGAGACCAAAAGCGGATTGTGTGGCGCAATATTTCCCTTACACCAAGTCAGATAAATATCAGCAACCAACACACTGACTCCAGCAATAGCGTCGGAGCTGGCACTAGAAAGCGTTGCGGAAATACCCGCCAATAAAATAAAGCCGCCAATCAACACCGGCATCGCCGTTAACGCCAAATAGGGAAAAGCAAATGAAGGGTTGTCTAAACTCGAGTTAACTGCATAAGCACCAATACCAATCACAGCAGGAATACATGAAAACCCTAAATAAAGTAATCCCGAGATAATAAACGACGTACGAATACTGCTTATGCTTTTGGCGGAGTAGATCCGCTGCCTAAACGATGGTGTTGCCAATACGCCCACCAGCACCGCCAGCGCCATTGAAATAGCAGGCAACAAACCAATATTTTGATATGAAAAGAGCCCAGCTCCCGCTGCAACCGAAGCGCTGGTTAGCGTTTGCCAACCACCGACCACCTCGACTACAAAGTAGGTCAACAACAAAAAGCCCGAAAACAAAATAACGGCCTGAATAGCATCCGTCCAGACTACCGCCGAATATCCGCCTAAGGTCACATATACCGCAAGTCCCAGTCCAATAATCAGTTTAGCGCTGGTCTCATCTAGCCCAGTGAGCCAAGCTAAATACATGCCCCCGCCAATCAAATGTGCGCCAAGCCAGCCGACACTTGCCGCGTAAATCAATATCGCTAAGAGTTTTTTAACGACTTGATGATTGCCTACATAGCTTGCTAACTCTTCGCTCATTGTCGCAAAGCGCTCAGCCCTAACCGGTGCAAACAACCAAGCTAGCAATAAAATACCTAGCGCGCCGCCAATGCCATAAAGCGTGCCCGCCCAACCGTGTTGATAGGCAAAGCCTACCGCTCCCATCGACGAGCCAGTGCCAACCATAGTGGCAACGGTGGTGCCTAGTGTCAGCATCAACGGTACTTTTCGCCCAGCTAATAAATAGTCACAATTTGACCGTTGCCACCGAGATGCCAGCCAACTCACCGTTATCATGGCAGACAAATACAACAGAAAAATAAGCAAATACACTTGCTGACTATCCGTCATGCTTCTCCTCCTGTGAACATTGTTGTTCGTATAACGTCTATTCGCCTTTGTAACAGGTGACATCAACCTCTACTTTACAGTCCACGACTAAGTCGGCAACCATGCAAATTCGCGCAGGAGGATGCGCTGAAAAATACTCTGCAAAAACCTTATTAAAGGACTGAAAATATCTTGCGTCAGTTAATACCACAGAGACATGTGTAACATGCTCAAGGCCATAACCTGCCTCGGTCATAATCGCGATACAGTTTTCTATGGCCAGACGCGACTGCTCTACAATGCCACCCTCAACCACTTCACCATTTCGCATTGGCGTTTGCCCCGAGACCTTTAACCAACCGCCAGCTTCAACCGCTCGTGCAAAGGGTAAGTGTTGTCCACCAGTGCCCGTGCCGCCCTCAGCACCTATTCTTCTTATTGTCATGTTAACCTCTTGATGATTTTTGATTTTTATTAGTTTTGACGCGTTAAAAATCGTCCTGCTCGGCCGAAATCGACAATGGTGTCTGCATTCGCGCCCTCAACATAGCTGAGCTTGCCATTCACCCAAACCTTCACAATGCCTGAGGCAAGTTGTTTTGGATTACTGTAACTTGCTTGGTCTAACACCCGGTTGGGGTCGAATAACACCAGATCGGCGAAATAACCAATTTGAATATTGCCACGTTGCCGCAGCTTAAAGCGCGCCGCTGGCAGCGCTGTCATTTTGTGGATAGCCAATGCCAGCGGCAGCGATTGTTGTTCTCTACAGTAATGTCCAAGCACCCGCGGAAATGTCCCCCACAGTCTCGGATGCGGATGCGGATCGCACGGCAAGCCATCGGATCCCACCATGCTGTGTTCATAACTTAAAAACCGCTGCACATCATCTTCCAGCATACAGTGATACACAGCGCCCGCTGGCTGCAAGCGCTTTGCCGCTTCACGCTGAAACACTTGCCATTGTGTAGCAATGTCTGCCAAGCTTTGCTGTGCAAGTTCTGGATGAGGCTCCGACCAAGTAATAAAAATGTCCGTCTCCTCCGTCACTTGATTAAGATCTAAGGTGCTTGAACTCGCGGCGTAAGGATAGCAATCGCAGCTCACTAGGTGTGTTTGCCTATGCTGTTCAAAATGCGCTAATACCTCTGGTGCCCTGCCCCAATTCTCTCTACCTGCACATTTTATATGTGAAATAACCAGCGGCAGTTTGGCATGCTCTGCCGTTGCAAAGGCTTCGTCCATGGCTCGGATGACTCCTTGAAATTCTGTGCGTAAATGTGTGGTATAGATACCATCAAATGGTGTAACAACCTCGGCCAACGCATTCACTTCAGCTTGACTTGCCCCCTTCGCATTGTAATAAGCAAGGCCTGTACTAAAGCCTATCGCCCCTTGCACCATCGCTTGGTGCAGCAAGGTTTTCATCTGTTCAAGCTCTTGCGCATTGGCGGCTTGAGATAAATCCGTCATGACCTGCGCTCTGAGCGTTGTATGACCAACTAACATGGCTAAATTGACACTCGGAGCGGCCTTATTAAAGGCATGTTGATAATCCTGTAGTTCACGATAGGCGAATTCTGATTGCTCCCCGAGTAAGTTAATGGGGTCGAGCGGCGCTTGATTTGTACAGTAAGGCACTGCACTAATGCCACAATTACCGGCAATGACGGTGGTGACACCTTGACTCACTTTGCTCAGCATATGTGGGCCTCGCAACACTTCAAGGTCATCATGGGTATGTACGTCAATAAAACCCGGCGCGAGCACTAATCCCGTGGCATCGATGCATTGCTGTGCTTGCAAATGGCTGCAGTTGCCAAGTGCAACAATTTTGTCTTTGCTAATCGCGACATCCACCACTTGCGCTTCAGAATCTGGTTCAAAATACACCGTCGCGCCTTGAATGAGGGTATCAACATAAGGAGATGAGCTCAGCATTAATCCCCCAGCGGAAAGCGTTTATCGGCAGGTGGCATATTGCTGTTTTTATCTCGATGCTGATCTAACTGGGTTTTAAGCCGTCGAAGCTTTTCTCTTGAGCGCTTTTGATTGCGGATAGCAACTTCGCTCGACAAGATATCCACTGCCGCCATCATGGCATAGCGTGCAGCGCTGGGCTTAAAGATGTAATCACTTTCTTGAGTTTTGATGGCTAAGTGGTGATCGGCAATGTCCGCCAAGTCGCTCACTGGGCAAATAGCAATAACCTCAGCACCATACTCTTTGGCGATAAGCGCCGCCGCTTTCACATCAGGAGAAACACCACTAAGCGAGAGGCAAATCACCACATCCCCTTTGTTCACCGTTGCGGCAACCATGCGCATCATCATAGGATCGGAGTGAGCATTACTAAGTACGTCCAAGCGAAATAAGCGATTTTGACATTCTTGTGCCATCAGGCTGCTACCACCACCAACCCCAAAAATTAAGCAATGACGTGTGGCGCAAATCACTTCACTCGCCTGCTCCACAACCGCTTCATCGATGAGTCCCGCATTGAGCGTAAGGATCTCCTGAATAGAGGTATAAACATGAGAAATCTTTTCTTTTTCAATTGGCTCAGGATTTGTAAAACGCTCACCAATTGCGGCTGATTGTGTCAGCTGAAACTTAAGGTCACGTACATTGGTACAGCCTAAGCTACGCGCTAACCGTGTGATGCTGGCATGACTGACCTGTGCTTTTTCAGCTAACTCACTAATGGATGCGCTTGCGGCAAAGTTAAGCTCAGCCAAAATAAGCCGAGCGACTTTTTCTTCCGCAGGGCTAAAGTGCCCCAAACCTTCCTTAATTTTGCTAATAATGTCCACAGCTTCGCCTCAATTAAAAATAGGTAGAAATGGTTTGGGTGATCACCCAATCTCGCTCGACAACACCAATTTGTCGCCACTTATCAAAGGTCAAACAAGGATGAGAAGTCGAAAAGCAGATCATATCGCCAATCTGTACCTCGCACCCAGATGCAATACTTACCATAGCATGTTGATCCATGATTGTTTCGACCTTTACCGCGCCGCCTAATGAGCACAGCTGCTTTGACGGCGGAGAGTAAATCAGCTCTGGTGTGGGCATGCCAGCATCAAATGCGACATCCCTTTTACCCATACCAACTATCGCGACGCCCGGCTCTGGAGTCGAAAGCACGTAAGCCCATATACTTAAGCTCGACACCAAACTTTCCCCCAAACCGCAAGCGAGGCTGCTCCGTGATAACACAGCTTGCTGCGCATCCTGATAGATCCCGGTATCGTGAATAAGATAGCAACCGGGACGGATCACAAATCGAAATTGCTGAGCCTGTTCACTTTTGTTTAGTGTCTTTGTCACAACATCGTACCAAGCAGACCCCGCCCCCGTGATAATAGGTAACACCTTTGAAAACACGTTTTTTTGTCGTAAATCTGCCGCCGTTTTTATTACTGAGTCAACGAATGTGGCAATCCTTTGCTCGGCGTTATGGCCGTAGATCACGCCTTCATAAAACCCAATGCCAGCTACCTCTAAACTAGCATACTGTTGGCATACATTGACTAGCTGCACTATCGTTGCAAGATTGCGCCAACCAGCACGACCACCTTCAACCCCCACCTCGAGTAAAATGGAAATACACAGCGAATGCTGAGTAAAAAATGTGCCTAAGGCATGGGCATTTGCAATAGAGTCAACAAAACAATAGAGCTCAACGTCAGTATCAGTAAGCATGCTAGCAACTTGCTTCATATGATATTCGCCAACAAGTTGATTCGCTAAGATCACTCGTTTTGCGCCCGCAACTATGGCTACGGAAACTTGTGGTACGGTCGCTACCGTGATGGCCCATGCGCCATGTTCAAGCTGTAGTGTAAATAGCGCTGGAGACATCGTCGTCTTGCCGTGGGGTGCCAATAATACTTGGCTTTCCTTTGCAAAATTCGCCATCCAATTCGCGTTGTGGTTGATGGCGTCTTGCTTTATCACTGCAACTGGCAAACTGACCTGCTCTGCGAGAATATCCCAGCCGCTATCTTCTAGTTGCAGTGGGTCGCCAGTGCCTTTCGCTAATATTGTCATCGTTTATTCAAATCCTTGAGTTTAAACATTAATTCTCCACGTCAAAATAGCGCATTGACTTACTGCGATTGGTATCAGGCCAAGCTGCACTTGGCCTTTGCTGACGTTAGAAAGTCGCACGGACGCTCAATGCAAAACGTCTATCCGTGGTAAAGTTAAGTGCCTGCGTTTTTGTCCCAGCTTGGTCCATCTGATACTTGGTTTTGGTTTCCGTATCCAATAAATTGCTGGCTTCAAAACCCACTTTCCAATGGTCGTTGATGGTGTAATACAAGCTTGCATCCATCATACCTGACGCCTCTGCATAGGCAGGGACGTACTCTTCAGATTCCCTAAGTGTGAGCAAATACTCAGAGCGCCAAGTGTATGCAAGACGAAAAGAAATATCCTCGTACTCATACATACCAATGATATTAAAGTTTTGGTCAGAGTAACCTTGTAGCGGCAAACCTCCAAACACTCGGAAGGTATTCCGATTATCGGTTAGCGGGTTTCCATTTTCATCGAAACCAAGCGTGCCTTTAGAGACTTCATTTGGATCTTCAAGTCCATCTTGATCGATATAGGTAAAGTTAAGTTGCAAACCTAAACCGCTCCATGCACCCGGTAACATGTCGTAGAATTGTGAGTAGGAAAACTCCATCCCACGAATGGTGCCAGAGCCAGTGTTAGCAGGGCCATAAGCAGAGACATCATAATCTTCGCCGCCATAAGAAACATCAAGATCAAAGGCGCGGCTACGGATTATATTATCTAGCTTTTTGTGAAATAGTCCTACCGTCACATAACCTGCGGACGCGAAATACCATTCGGTAGTTAAATCAGTATTAATTGCTTCTTCAGGCTCTAAATATGGATTCCCAGAAAGCGCCGTTAGACTGATATCGTCTAGCCCAACAACGGGGTTAGTTGCCTCGTCGTAATCAGCGCCGGGAGTTTGTAGCACGCGAGTGTAATCCAAGTTAAGAATACTGATATTTCTGGCATCAACTAAACTTGGGTAATACAACGCTTTTGATGCACCAAATCGCACCACTACGTCTTCTGATACACCAAAACTCAAATTTAAGCTCGGAAGCAAAGTGCTATAATCTGTGCCATCAACGGTACTGAGTTCGGACTCTCCCCCTGCAATGTCATAATATCGCTTATATTCTGCCTGCTGCATCACATTATTAAGTGATGTCCCCTCTTCACCACGTTTGATGAGGGCGGGTTGCACCAAAGCGCCCGTAGACTCTAGTTGATAGTTTACATAGCGCAGGCCAACGTTACCCACCACTGGAATGTCTTGAAACTCGAAGTCAAAATCACCGCGAATGTAAAATTCAGTACGCTTCTCGTTGGTCGAACTTATATTGTGTGCGGCGAATGGGCCTTCAACGCGATTGGGTTTGTCTGCATAAGGTACATAAGTGCCAGAGCATGTACCGTTGTTTGCCGCACTGTTGGTGGCATTGTGCCAACCATCACGACAACCTTGGCGCAAAGAGTCGGCGTAGTTTTTCACCAGATCCATACTTGGGAACAAGAAGTTATTGACTGGCCCCTGTAATACCTGACCATTGTAATAATCTGAAAAATCAACGCGCTCAAATAATTCTGGACGATTTACCGCCGCGGCGGCATTTCGGTCATCTTGGATCCAAGGGGTGCCAATTGCAGACCAGCCCTCGTAAGCGGTATCTCGTACCGTTAAATCTTTATCTGACATATAAAAACCGGAACTGACACTCGTGAAATGACCGTCTAGCTCATACTTAAAATCCAGTTTAACGCTGTCTGATTCTGCCGTATTGCGCTCAACCTGCTCCATACCGCTGCCCAAAAATAGGTTAGGCACAGGTCCATTCCAATCTTCATTGGGTGACCAACCTGCCGTTAGAATATTGTCACTGAGAAACTCTACTGTCGGCCTTGAGCCACGCATATCGAGGAAATAAGGCGAGACAACATGGACATGGTTTCCCCGTGTTTGACCCGACATACTGTAGTTTTGCACCTCTTTGTCGGAGTCGATCCGCTGGTAATCAAAATCGACAGTCAACCTATCTATTGGTTTTAACGTTAGCTTAAATGAAGTGTCCTTCACGGTATTTTCGTTGTAATTCCAGCGGCTACGATAAAAGAATGGCGTTTCTGGGCTCACGCCAAGTGCAATACCGGAAGTCACAAAGCCATCATCTGTAGTGAGAGGATGGCCACTTTCCGTACTTTCAGTCCAATTTTGTGAAGACCCCATAAAACCTTTAAAGCCTTGAGCAGCTTGTCCTATTTGCCGCTCGTTCCACTCAAGAGACGCTTCTGAGCGAATGTGCTCTAATGTCGCAACTATGGTCTCATCGGCATTTGCCCACTGCAGTGAAGAGGTTAAGCCGGTACGTTCACGGTCATTAGTTGCCGTGCTCATATGGATAGCGACAGGCACATGCCATACACTGCCAGCTGGTTGCCCTGGTAAAGCGGGGCCATCCACAGGCGATGATGGATCAACACCGGTTATGCCACCCCATTGATCCAAGGTAGGAATAAAGGAATCGCCTCGAGAGTGGAAGTTGCCAAGGCCAACACCATCTCCTCGAGTCTGATATTCTGATGAAGAAGCTGCAATTAAAAATCCGAACTTACCTGCACTGGTTTCCCAACTGTCGGAAAACAATGCAGAAAACGAAGGCGTCACTTCTTCTCTAAAGTCGCCATAGTTGGCCTTCGCATTGAACGAGATAAGCCGCTCATCAGAGTCGAATGGTTTGCGGGTGATAAGGTTCACCGTGCCAGATATACCGCCTGAAATAAGATCCGCAGTTTGGTTTTTAACCACTTCCACCGCACCTAGCAATTCAGCAGGAAAGTCTTCATAGCTCAGACCGCCTGACGGATTTGCACTAAAAGCGTCTCTGCCATTCACCTCAGAGCGAACCCTGTCTAGGCCACGAACCAACACGCCTGTACCTTCATCAGCATAATGTTTAGGGTCATCGGACGATGCAAATCGCTCAATCGTAACACCCGGTACACGTTGCAGCGCTTCAGTCACCGATTTGTCTGGTAATGCCCCGATATCTGACGCCGTGATCACGTCTTTGACCGTATCAGCGAAGCGCTTGATGTTTTGGGCACTATTGATACTGCCTCGGATCCCACGAACTTCAATGACTTCAACCGCTTCGTTCTCAGTCGCAGATTTGACATCGCTGTCATTTTGACCCACAGTTTCGGCGGCAACCCAAAGTGGAGAAAACCCAAGAAGTACAGATGAAACCACAAGGCTCAGTTTGCTTCGTTTAGGGTTATGTTTACCAATACCGGTGACTAGTTTTGACATTTTTTTGTTCCTTTCTTCTTTTTAAAAACCAGTGAAAAAGCCAGCAATGCCATCTCTAGCACCACAGCCCAAAAACCTACCACACAGTGACGTGCTCTAAACGCCCCTAACACATCACATGTTACTTACTAACAAAAACTAAAGATTACACTGTTACTTTTTAACATTACAGACTAAAAAGCAAACACTTTTTATGAAAACATTGACGAAATATGCTATTGCATTGAAATAAAAAGCAATAAAATAGATTTTTCTTTGGAGGAAAGTAACGAGCTTGGGGACCACTCAGAGCGACTTCAAAGTAAATCAGCACCCCTTTCGAGACAAATAACTATAAATCTATTTCACCTGAGGTTTGGAAAAGGAATGAGTTAACTCATTGCTGTTAACGCACAACTTAATTTAACCTGAGGTTTGGATAAGGAATGTTCCAACTCATTGCTTCTAAAGAATAACTTGGTTTTTTCCTTGTCTAGCCAGAGAGTTTTAGGGAAAACAAGGCGAATTTACGCAGTTAGCGCTAAAACTGGCTACTAGGAAGGCATTAATTATCCGAAGCTCAGGTTATTTATTGAGATGATCTGTCGGCAAAACATGTTTTGCCAAATTAGCACCAATAATTGTAGTATTATTCTTAGATTTAGGATCCCAGTAAAAACGCCAAACGGTGTTACTTTTGGGGAAGAGCAATCTGCTTAGCGATATACACTCAAGAGGACATTATGAGTAAATTTTTAAATTCTGTAGCTTTGTTACCGATGCTTGGTTTCATCGTAACAATGATTTACACCATTGTTGTGAAAGAGGAAGCCTTTTCAAATTATCATTGGTTTATAGTAGCGCTAATATCACTGTCAGCCTCTTCTGAGCGATTAAAACATGCTAATACAGTAGCTGTAACCATCTTTGTGTCGAGTATTCTTTCCAATATACTTCTACTAATAGCATCCAGTGTTGATTTAAAAATCACCTCATTTACTTTCATATTGTTTTTGGGTTATTTAAGTATTGGGTTTTTAATTTTGATGGCAAACCTTGCTTTTATTAGATACAAGAAAAACAAAACCATCCTCAACAACTAGGCTAAGTTCAATTAAACCCTTACCAATTGACCGACCCCCTCAATGATTTGGTTTGGCCCCGTTTGGTCTTTTGATTCAGGCGTTTCTTTTGCGAGCTTTTTGTTGGCTTGGTGGCTCTGCGTGTTTTTTCAACTTTGGTGGCCGCGAGGATCAGTGTTTTTAGCCGCTCCAGGGCATCTTCTTTGTTTTGCTCTTGGGTGCGAAAGCTCTGTGCTTTAAGCACAATGACACCTTCTTTGGTAATTCTTGAGTCTTTAAGTGCAAGTAGCCGCGATTTGTAAAAATCAGGCAATGTTGAGCGGTTGATGTCAAACCTAAGATGAATGGCACTGGAGACTTTATTGACGTTTTGTCCACCCGCACCTTGTGCGCGAATAGCGGAAATATCGATTTCCCACTCTGCAAGCGTGACGTTATTTGAGATTTTAAGCATAGTCTTTTCAAGCCTCCGTTTGCCATTTTAGCAAAGTAACTGAAGGCTTGAAATAGCAGCAACGAGCACTGATAACTGATTATGCTGTACGAGTTGCAATAGCAGGTGGTACTTTTGCAGCAACCATTGCGGGGTAAGTAACAGCTAACTGACCAGCAACGAGCATAATAATCGCACCAACAATCAAATAATCACCGGGTACACTGGTGAGCCCAAAGTAATTAACCAAGTAAATATTCGCAGTGATTGCGATGATTATACCCAGAGTAATACCAAATAAAGACACCACCGCATTTTCAATCATAAAGTAGCGTAGAATATCGGCCTGAGTCGCCCCGAGCGCGCGTCGAGTACCGATTTGCTTGCGACGTTTATGAACGGTGTATCTTGCCTGACCAAATATTCCTAACATAGTAACGCATGCCAACGCGGCAATTACCGCCTTTAATGTTTGGCTCACTGCATAATCGGCCTGCAAGTTCTCTGTCTTTATTTGTTCAAAGGACTTAAACGCATCAACCTGGCGACCAGGCTTTTTAAGTAATAATGCTTGAACTTCAGCCATTGCTGTTTCTCGCTGGTCTGGTTTCGCTCTAACAACAATAATTGTTTCTTCATAATGCTCTCTAATAGATCCAATCACAGTCATATCGTACGCATACCAGAACCGCCAAGGAGACTTCATAGTTTCAACGATACCCACAACCTTTTGCGGTACAGATTCAACATAAATAGTTTCTCCAACCACGCTACGCCAATCATTCGGGCGAATTTTATGCGCTAAAGCTTGCGAGACTAAAACACTTGCGGACTCAGAGTGACCATCAAAGTATTTGTGT
This sequence comes from Pseudoalteromonas sp. Of11M-6, assembly GCF_022347905.1. NCBI lineage: Bacteria > Pseudomonadati > Pseudomonadota > Gammaproteobacteria > Alteromonadales > Pseudoalteromonadaceae > Pseudoalteromonas > Pseudoalteromonas sp. Of11M-6. The sequence continues at coordinate 117,042 of NZ_JAKRFW010000005.1, forward strand.
ATCACGTCATTATATTTAAAATTTCTTCCTGCTACGACACGCAATCCGAGTGTATCAACGATGGTGTCATCCGAACCATAGTAGCCTGCGTGAGTTATCCTTTCATCTTCCTCAGGGGTGAAACCAACATCTAGTGAGCGACCCCAATTAGTAAGCGGCATACTAGTAATCGTACTTGCACTCTCAACACTGGCTAACGCACGAATGTCTGCAAGATCAGTATCAAGCGCCGCATTTTTTTCTTCATCAGTACCTTCAAGATTAGTGCTAAAACTAAACAACTGCTGCTCCGTAAGCCCAGTAGGCTTTGTCAGTTCTTGCTCTTTAATTACCATCATATATATGGTGTTTACTAGAATGGTAAATGTCAGCGCAATCTGCAGGACGAGCAACAATGGCGATGCTTTATTTTTGCTTAAAGTTTTTAAAATTGGCAATAAATCTCTCATTGGAAGACTCCTACAGGCATTTCAGCTGACTTGATGGCTGAACTTTTGCCGCACGTAGCGTCGGTAGCAAGCCAAAAGTAACCGCACTTATTACCGCAAGTGCAATCGTCATAACAACAATACTTAGTGTCATTTCCAACATTTCAGCATATAAGTGACTATACAACTGCGCAGTTATACTCAACCCAATCTGAGCCAATATCAAGCCTAACACCCCTCCCACTAAGCCAATAATGAAGGTTTCAACAGTAAATTGAGCGATAATATGTTGCTTTGAAGCACCAACAGCCCTGCGAAGCCCAACCTCGCCAGACCTAGCATGGAACTTGGCAACCATCATAGCCATACAGTTCAGTAAACAAACAATCAGAAATGCAAATGCCAACCAAACCTCCACATTGCCATCATCCTTAATGATTTTTCTTTCAATAAGCTGCTCTTTAACATTGAATAGTTGATGCAGAGGTTCTCGTAAAAACCGGCCATATTCTCTTTGTTCCATCGAATAGTTAACCAAAAAGTCCATATATTGATTTCTCGCTGCGGCTGAGCTTAACTCTACCCAATATGAGACCCAAACACATTCAGATGCCAAAATAGCCAAAAAAGAGTCATCAGCGGGTTCTTTCCAACACTGGTAAGAAACATCAGAGCTAGTCCAATGTTGATTATTTATCTGTGCCTGAAATGGAATAATAATGTCCCTTGGTTTATTAAAGGCACGGGTCCTGTTGTCAAAAAATTTGGGAACTGGATACCAATCGTCAGTCACTCCAACGACGCGGTATTGCAAATCACCTATCAGCAACGACTTACCTATTGAGTTTTCTCCATTAAATAACTTGTTATTTAATTCATTGCTTATTACAGCAACTTGCAGACCGTCTTTGTCAGCAGTCTCATCCCATGCACCTCCAAATTTAAATGGCACCTCAAACATACCGAACATGTCACGATAAGCACTTCTTATTAACGTCATCTTTGCATCAGTAATAGGCTGCTCGGTCGCTCGAGACATCATCTTGAAACTAGCAAGAGGTGTTTGCCTCACACCACGTTTAGCATTTTGCAAATTTATCGCATCTTGGTAGCTAAGAATAAAAGGTGGGACTTCCTTTCCTTGAGAAATATTGAAAGGTTTATCAGGTCCATAACTATTTAGGCGAACATTAAACAGTTTGTCGCTTTTAGAAGGAATAGGGTCTTTTGCCAATAAATAACTAACCGTATAAGTCGTCATTGCAGCACCTATTCCAACGGCAATTGTGACCACCATTAAAAATGATAAAAACGGCGTTTTTCGCAATGAAATAAGTGCCAATTTAAGATAGTAGCCAAACATAACTTATCCCTAAGCAATCGCTTTGTTACAGTGTTTACGCTCAATTATCACGCCATCACGGATCTCAATAATGCGCTGTGCTTTGGCTGCTTGATGCGTATCGTGCGTTACCATCACTACACTCGTTCCTTGTGTATTAATATCCATGAGCAATTCCATAATACTATCTGCCATTTTGCTATCTAAATTACCCGTTGGTTCGTCAGCAAGTAAAAATGAAGGTTTACCAGCTATTGCACGAGCAATCGCGACCCTTTGCTGTTGACCTCCTGATAGTTGCGATGGGTAATGCTCCTTACGTGAGGCAAGGCCCACCTTATTCAACGCATCCATGATCCTTTCATGACGTTCTTTTGAAGATAATTTACGATAGCGAAGAGGCATATCAACATTGTCGTAAAGATTGAGGTCCGGAAGTAAGTTAAAGCTCTGGAAAATAAAACCGATCTTTTCATTACGTAGTTTAGATTTAGCTTTGTCACTTAACTTTTCAACATTGATGCCATCTAGCTCATAACTCCCGTCACAAAAATCCTCTAACAGACCTGTAATGTTTAAAAAAGTCGTTTTTCCTGAACCCGATGGGCCGACTACTGAAACAAACTCCCCCTGCTCTATACGTAAGTCAAATGGCTGCAAGGCTTGAGTTTTTATTGTATCGGTATAGTAAGCTTTGGATAAGTGACGCATGGATAGCATATTACAGCTCCTTATTGAATTATTTTCACACTGGGAGCGTCTTTAAAGATTCGCGCGTCAGAGGTAATCACCTGATCGCCAACATTAAGCCCCGAAAGTACTTCTACTTGCCCAATACTTCTTAATCCGATTTGTATTGGTGTTTTTATTGCAGAACCCTCTTTTACTACGTAAGCAAACTGTCCGTTATAGGCTTCTATGTATTGCCCGTGTGGTAGATAGGCAATATTTTGCTTTTGTTCAATCACAATTCGACTCGTTAACCTTTGGTTCTGCCTTAACCCCTGAATGGTGTCGTCTTTAAATCGAATTTTCCCTTCAACTCGACCATTTTCAATTTCTGGAGAGATAGCAACTATTTCTCCGCTATACACTTCTCCATTAAGACTTATCTCAGCCAACATTCCCAGCGCAAGGTCGTCTGAATAGCTTTCTGGGATTTGCACCTCTATCTCATACTTTGAGAGATCCACCACACTAAGTAATGGCTGATTTTTGGCGACTGTATTTTTTTGCTCTACCGTCAAGTTACCAACTAATCCACCTACCGGCGACAGTACTTTTAAAGCAGCAACTTGCCTCTGAAGCTCCACCACTTTTACTTTTTGCGCCTCAAACTCTAACTCTTTGGTACGGATCTCAAATTTTTGGCTTTCTTTTTGTAACTCCACTTCTTTAATTGCTAGGCGATATTCACGCTCTGCGTTTTCGAGATCATCTTTGGCTTTTTGATAGTCAATGTCACTTACAACTTGCGTTTTCAAACCGTTCTCAGAACGGCGCATCTCCCGCTTTGCTGCATTTAACACAACAGTCGCTTTACCTAAATAATTCTCTTGTGCTAAGTCTTGCTTTTTGGCTTGAATAATTTGCCTTTGAAGTTCCGTTTCTAACTTGTTTAACTGTGCTTGATGTTGTGCAAATTCGCTTTTCAACTCAGGACTATCTAGAACGGCGAGGACTTGTCCTTCCACCACACTGTCACCAGACTCTACCAAGTAGGTAACCGTTCCCTGAGCAGGGCTATATATAGTGGGGCGCCGCGCTGCCACGACTTTACCTTGAACAGAAATATCGCGGATGAAGTCACCTCGCTTCACTGATGCTATGTGAACTTTATCGCTAGAAACAGCTGTTTGACCGCTTGCCCACTGTGTAAAAATGGGGGTCATAAAAAAAACAGCAATTAATATAAAAATACCAATTACTATTATGAATAATCTATTTTTCTTTGGTCTTTCAACCACCGAGTCTTGAGCGCTCGTATCTGGAATATAGGCCATGAAATAATCCTTTTACCACTGCCTTAGCTATTGAGTACTATGTATTTTTGGAGCATTATTACTAACTATTCCACCACAATCACATCTCTTCGTTTAATTATTAGAAGCCAACAATTTAATACCAAAGCATGAATTATCTAGCGAAGTAGACCTCAAAAGCTTAAAACAAATCTGGTAACCTGAGTGCCTAAACCTTACACAAAGCCAAGACTAATGTCACGAGAAATAAAACATTTTGTTAACTATTTGGTTTGATTTTTGACAACCTCTAAGTACCGACTCTCGATAAACTTTTTTTCTTTAGACAAGTGCTCTAATGCTTCTCGCGTTTGTTCCAACTCTTTTTGGATAGCCTGAAGCTTTGGCCCATCTTCTACTTCTTGCTCTTGCACCATTAGCTGTTGCAAAGCCTGATTTTGTTCGGCTATTTGTCGTTTGTATTCATTAATCGTTAGAGACATATCTTGACGCTCCTTCTCAAAGGTAGCGACCAATTGCTCCAATTCTTGCTCGGACGTACCTCCCATCGCTTTAGAAGCTTCCAACTGCTGCTTTAATGTGTCATTTTCTTTTTGTAATTCCTCTGTAGATTCATATTGGTCATAAAGTTTTCTTCTTGTTTGCTTCAGTCGCTCTAAACTCTTCGACAGATCCCCCCTAAGTTTCTTTATTAATCGATGCGACTTAAGTAGCTTACTGTTTAAATCGTCCATGCGAGTTTGTTCTTCGGTCGAGATATGATCCTGTGTAGAGCGTTTAACCTCTGCTAATTGCTGCTCTAAATGGACTTGTAAATTAGCCAACTCTTGAATGGTATGTTGATTATCTTCAACAAACTTCATCGACTTATCTATCGCTTCGCGACAATGTTGGAGTAGATACTGTTGCTCTGGGTTGGATGTCCCAGCTCCACCAGCAGCCTTTGCAAAGAGCCTAAACTCTCGGAGGATTAACAGCAAAATATAGAACCAAAAAGCCAATATCAGCAGCCCGATATTCACCGCCATATAGATAAATACATCAATTGGTAGTTTACCTAGAAACATATTGCACACTCATTATTTTCTTACTTTCATTTTAGTATTGGTTAAAAATCGTGCCTATAATAAATCTATATTTTTCAATAAAGTGGTAATTTGTGAAGATATTGCTCGTGGATGACAGTGCGGCAACACTTGAGATTATTCGTCGCGGTTTAGTACGTTTTAGATATCGCAAGTTGTTGATAAAGAAAGCACAAAGTGCAAAAGAAGCCCTGAAAATTATCGGCTCTTGGCATCCTGATATTGTATTAACTGACTGGCATATGCCTGATATTTCGGGACTCGCATTAGTTAAAGCTATCAAACAGAAACAACTGGGTGTGACCATGGCAATGGTAACCACTGTCGACGACCGCGAGCAAATAAAGCTAGCCCTTGATTACGGAGCGGCATTTGTGCTGTCTAAACCATTTGCAGATGATGACCTCCACAATAAAATCATGCCCTTGGTCAAAGCCGCAGAGGAAAGCTCAAAAACAAGGGAAATTCATACTCTGCACAAAGGCGTTCCTTTGCCTCAAGTTGGACAACTTGAAAAACTTATGAATAAACATATCGACACTGAACTGAGGCTCTATCAGATTAATCAAATGGAGTATGATCCTGATAACCTGCCTTGCGTCATGGTTGCATACGAGGATCCTAGTAGTCAGAAGGTACGCGCAATAGGGATATTTGATGTGTATTCAGTTTGTGTGCTCGCCGCTTCCACTGGAAATTTAACAGATCAGGCAGGATTTGAAGCCATTCATCAACACCAGATCACAGAGCACATGTTAACCGCTTGCCACTCAGCATTAAACTCAACTTCTTATGCGTTTTTGGATGGAATAACAAGAAGAAGTCTAAGAGTAAAAGCCCTACAGCTAGTCACTAAACCTTTTCCTAAATTGAAGCGTCTGTATAAAACTGCTTCAAATATGAGGATAGATATATGCTGCCAACGCCCAAACATGGCGCAAGGGAAAATCCTATTGGTCGGACTTTTAAGCTAGTGCTTTTAACAAGACCCCCGGATCGCTGATCCCGGCTTCTTTTAGCGCTTCTTGAATATTTTTCGTCAACTCAACAACTTGGCTCTGCATGCGCAGTATAAATTCAAGTTTTTGTGTCACCAACTCAGCTTTCATTTCATCAGAATAAGAGTCACTTGCCTTTAATTCATCAAGTAATTTTTGTTCCTCTTTAATTTTTTCTCTTAACTCTTCGAGCTTTTCAACCATTTTTTGAATATGCGGAGGCAGTGCGGCTTCTTCTTGCTCTTCCTTTACCTCTTCTCCAGACAATTTAGACATATCTTCTTCAGATAACCTAAGAGGCTTGGGCGAGTTCGTCTCTTCAACTTTGGCTTCCTGCTCATTCTGACTCGTAGCTGATTGAATTGGGGAGTGAATTAAAAAGTTAACGTTCATTGTTGTTTGGCCAACATGATTCCTTTGACCTACATATCGGTAATTTATCGAATATCTTTAGTAAAAAATTGCGCGGCATCCTTGCCGCTGCAAGTGCTTGGGAATGGAATCACTCAGCCTCAAAAACTAACTGAGCTTAAAATAATTCTGTTTTAAGATTTGCTTACAATTGCTTAATGCACGGTTTAACGCCTGCAGCAGGGTTTTACCTTTGGTCTTAACCTTTAACGTCGGTAATCCAGGTAACAAAAGCTCAACTTGGCATAAGGTAAGCCTGCCAACCTGCTTATCCACCTGCTTTTCAATTCGTACATTTATCTTTCGAATATTGTTTGTATAACCACTTAACGCTGCATTTATCGCTTTAGTGAAAACCACTTTACTTGACACCGCTATAGGTTCATTTACACCAACAAGATTCAGTTTCATCATTACCTCAGACAATCGCATCAAATATTACTGTATTGGAAACTTAGAATGACTCGAATATCAAAGCGTTTTCGCTACATTCTCTCAACTTATACTTGCGCCGTGAGATCAAATCTACTAATGTTCACCAAAAGAAAAAAGCTGATTATATCTAACCTAAAGTAAGATTTTTACGAACAATATGAATATAAACTTCAATCACCTTTACTATTTTTGGCAAGTAAGCAATGAAGGCAGTATTGCTGGTGCAAGCAAAGTCCTTCATTTGACACCTCAAACAATTAGTGCGCAACTATCTAGTTTGGAAGCACGCCTTGGGAAACCTCTATTCATAAGAGAAGGAAGAGGTCTCAGATTGACTGACTTCGGCATTTTAACCAAACAGTATGCGGATGATATGTTTTCGATTGCAAAAGAGTGGTTGGAGACAACACAAGATGGCGCAACAGCTATACATCGTACATTAAAAGTTGGTATTTCTGATGCGATTCCAAAATCATTGGTTTCAAAGTGGCTTGCTCCACTGATAGAAAATGAGCAAGTTGCCAATTTACATTGTATTGACGGTCAACAATCAGAATTGCTAGCTCAGATGGCCATGCATAAGCTCGATATCGTGCTTGCAGATAAGCCACTTGATAGTCACCTTCCTTTTAATGTTTTTTGCCACGAGATTGGAAAAAGTCAAATTGGCTTATATGGTTCAGCTTCAAACAGTGAGCAACTCAGTGCAAATTATCCAAAATCGTTACAAGCTCAGTCGCTCATTCTTCCAGCAAAGCACAGCCCTGTAACTAACTCGATTCAATTTTGGCTCCAAGAGCAAAATATAGAAATTAAAGTGGCTGGTCATGTAGACGATAGTGCTTTAATGAAAGCATTAGGCCAACAAGGATTCGGTATCTTCCCAGCTCCGCTGTCAATACAATCAGAATTGAAGCGCCATTATGATGTAAACCTTATAGGCACAATTGAAAGTGCATACCAAAATTACTACGCCTTCACACCAGACAGATTGATTAAGGACTCCATTTTTAACGAATTTGTAAACTTTGCGAAGGGCATCAGCTGACTTAAAGTGTCAGCTTATGTTGGACTGTAATAGAGAAGATAAATTCTGCTTATATCGCCTTGATAGATGAAGTGAGTCGCCATTTTCCAAAATAACATCGTAATCACCATTATCTCTTGTTTTAAGTTCACTAATTGCATTCAAATTAACGAGTGAAGACTTGTGGATCCTAGAGAAGCCAAACATCTTTAAATTTTTTTCCATCGCAGACATGGTATCCCGATGAAGTATTGAGCGCTGCCTATTTATCAAATGGAGCTCAACATAATTACCGGCACCTCCAACCCAAGCCAGTTCTTCAACTTTAATAACATGAATATGCCCGGAGTCTTTCACTATTAGTCGTTGATTTGGCATGTACTCAGAGGTTAGCTCCTGAGGACTTGAGAATACGGTATGAAGTATGTTCTCAATAAGCGTATCTGTCTTATCTCGCCCTTCAAGAGACATCACTGTACAAGAACTGAGTTTGGTATCTGTAGTGATCTTTATAGTCGAAACAGATGAGAACTTTTTCGCGATCAATTCTTGCTTTTTGGGATCACTTTCAAACGAAGAATCTATTAACAAACAGTCTATTTCACCCGACTCAATAGTTTCCAAAATATCAACAAATGTTTGATAGTAAACAAACTGGGAACAAACAGCGACTTCCTTTAACTTTGTACTCATTTCAACGCCAAGCGCAGACAAATAGCAGGGAATCAAGATTGTCACTTTTTTCATTCATCACCTTAAAGACATCAACAGGTTAACAAAGATACTAATACTTTGTATCTCATTTCACAATAGTTAACAAATAATTGTTATAGATTGTCACAGTGTAATTCGCAAATTAAATTTGATCTTTTTTTTAACTCCTGTCGTCACTACTTTCCGTCACCTTACGTATCTCAACTGGCATATTCCCGACTTCCGACATAGCCTCCTCGTGATACTAATAAGCCTTTGTGATGAGTTAGCAAGCTCGCCAAAGGTATCCAAAACAAACCTATCAGGGGATATCATGAAACAATTCAAGCGTTCTAAGTTAAGTATGCTTATAACTTCTGCGTGCCTAATCGGTGGAAGTTTAAGCATTCAAGCATCAGCTGAAGAAGCTGCTGATGGTGCTAATGACGAAGTCGAAAGAATTTCTATTACGGGCTCTCGTATTCAGCGTGTCGCGTTAACGGCAAAAACACCTGTTATCGAACTAGACGGTACTGAATTTGCTATATCTGGTAACTTAAACGTCGAGCAGAAGCTTGCCGAGTTACCACTAACAGTTCCTTCTTTCGGACCAAGCTCAAATAACCCTGGTGATGGTACCGCGCGAGTAGACTTACGTGGTCTTGGTAACGAGCGCACCCTTGTTCTTGTTAACGGTCGCCGCTGGGTACCAGCAACACAAACAGGTGTTGTCGACTTAAACACAATTCCAGCTTCTCTTATCGAAGGTGTAGACATCATTACCGGTGGTGCAGGTGCGGTATATGGCTCTGATGCACTAGCAGGTGTTGTAAACTTTCGATTGAAAGACGACTTCGAAGGCGCTGAAATTTCTGCGTTATACGACATCACCGAAGAAGGCGACGGGGAAAAGTTCAACACAGACCTCACCTTGGGTGGAAACTTTGCCGATGGTAAAGGCAACGCTACTGTGTATATCGGTTACGCCAAACGTGAATCAATCTTCCAAGGCGACAGAGACTTTACTAATGTAACGCTCACTGAAGGCGATACAGGTTTAGTGCCTGGTGGGTCATCTGGTATTCCTGGGACAAGAATATTTGCAGGCCCTACACTTCCTAACGGTACAACTCTAGGTCGTTTTGGTCCAAATGGTGAAGGCCTACCATATACATCAGCCGATGCATTTAACTATGCCCCTGATAACTACCTGCAACTGCCACAAGAGCGCCTAACACTTAACTCTTTTGCACACTATTACATCAATGATGACACACGCTTATATAGTGAACTATCTTTCATTCGCAACGAAGTTCCGCAGCAGCTAGCTCCGACTCCAGCGTTCGTAAATGGCTTGGTGGTTAACCCTGACAGTCCATACTTCGGTGCAGACGTTCAAGCCGCAATGAAAGCATTGGTGCCAGAACTCGATGATGACGGTGAACCAACTGGCAATATGGTTAGTCAACTTGACGCCGATGGTAACTTTACATTCGCTACAATAGGTCGTCGTATGGTTGAAAATGGTCCACGCCAAGCGATTGATACACGTAATGCGATGCGTTTATTAGTTGGTGTAGATGGCTTTATCGGTGACTGGGCATACAATGCTTACTACAGCCGCTCTGAGCTGGACCGCTCTAACCTACTTAATAACGACGTTTCTGAAACGCGCTTCAGACAAGCTATTTTAGTAACTGACGATGGTAGTGCATGTCAAGACACGTCAGGTGGCTGTGCACCATTGAACATCTTCGGTGAAGGCAATATTTCACAAGCAGCGATTGATTTTATCAACGTCGGGGCATCTAACGTAACAAACATTAAGCAAGAAATTTTCCACATCGATTTTGCTGGTGAGCTACCATTTACTGTACCGTCTGCTGATATGCCAATTGGTTTTGTAATTGGCTACGAAAGCCGTTTTGATGATTCAAGCTTCCGTCCTGATGAATTCTTAGCATCTGGTGATGTACTTGGCTTTAACGCTGGTGAACCAACTGTAGGTAGCTACAGCGTTGATGAGATTTTCACAGAAATTGATATCCCACTAGTAACAGACGCAGCATTTGCTGAAGACATTACACTTTGGTTTGCGGGACGTCTTTCTGACTATTCAAACATCGGCAATGCATCTTCATTCGCAACAACTATAAACTGGAAAGTAAACGAATACGTTTCGTTCCGAGCTGGTTACCAAGAATCTGTTCGTGCACCTAACATCGCAGAGCTATTCCAAGGCGCAGCAAATGGCTTCCCAAGCGCAACCGATCCATGTAGCGTAGACGGTTTTGTAGAAGGAAAAACAGATAGAGCTCTTTGTGAGGCTCACGGCGTTTCAGCTTCTCAAGTTGGCGTATTTGAGCAAGCAAACGCGCAAATCGAAGGTAGCTTCGGTGGTAATCCTGACCTGAAAGAAGAAACATCAGAAACCGTTACTCTCGGTCTTGTTATTACACCGACCGAAAACTTTGACATTACAATCGATTACTTTGATATCACGATTGATGATGCAATCGATGTACTAGGTGGTGGCGTGAACAATATTCTAGATATTTGTTACAACCAACTTAAAGATCCTAACTCAGAGTTCTGTCAAGCAATTACTCGTCGTCCTGACGGTAACGTAGACCTTGTTACAGCGCTAAATGCGAACATCGCGTCACTAGGAACCAAAGGCTATGACGTTAACTTCAACTGGACCACAGAGCTTGGCTTTGGTATCGGTGAAAATGGTTCAACACTGAACATTAACTCTAAGAACACAATCTTGGATGAGTTCTTTAGAACGCCAAGCGTTGGCTTCACAGAAACTAATTACTGTGAAGGTAAATTCGGTAACACCTGTGGTACGCCACGCCCTGAGTTCCAAAGTAATAACCGCTTTACATGGACTTCAGGTGATTTGAGCGTAGCGGCGCTAGTTCGATATATGAGCGAAGTTGATGACGACTCAGGCACTAACGAAATCGCCCCGATTTCTAAAGCAGAATGGTACCTTGACCTTAGTGCGAGCTACCACTTCACAGATCACCTACAAGCAACATTTGGTATCAAGAATGTGTTAGACACAGAGCCAACACCACTAGGTGACGCTCAACAGCAAGCAAATACATTCCCAGAGTTGTATGACGTAATAGGTCCTCGCTACTTCTTAAGCGCTGTGTACACGTTCTAATCCACTAATACAGAAAACAAGGGAGCTTCGGCTCCCTTTTCAGTTATTTGTGTAATAGTTTTTTTATTCACAGCAGGTTACTAAGTTTTAAATCAAGCTCGCTGAAAGATTGATTAATCCTAACAAAACTTCAAGCAGCGTCACTTTGCTCGCAACTAGATAAAGTTTGACTAAGATAAAGAGTATGCAGCTCAGCCTAATTGACCGTTTAAGAAAAAATAACATGAAGCAAACATCCGAAATCAATATCGCAGTTCAAGATGCTTTCAAATTGCTCCAACAAAAACAGTATCAGCAAGCGTTAACGAAGCTTCAGCCGTTTACTGATTCGCCTCACCCCGACCTACATTATCTTTTGGGAATTTGCTATAAGTCACTAGCCGAATGGCAAAGTGCAATAACCTCATTAAGTGATGCCGCTAAGCTCGCGCCACTTAAAACCGAGATCTTAACTCATTTAGCCAAATGTTATTGGCTATCGGGTGATTTGCACCAAGCAGAGTCTCATTACCTTACGCTGTATAATACTGAGCCAAAGAATCTAGATTTACTTAAAAACTTGTCGCTTCTTTATCTCGAACAAAACCGCCTCGACATGGCCTATCAGTGGGCTTTGAAAGGACAATCACTCGATACTTCTGGGCAACTCACCAAAATTCTCGGAGACATTGAAAAAACAAAGGGAAACCTCAAACAAGCGATCAGCTATTATCAATCAGTACCGCAACACTCTCAGGTTGCTTTTCGAGCAATACACAATTTAGGCCTTTGCTATAAGTTACAAGCTAAATTTGAACAAGCAATTCAATGCTTTAAGTTTGTTCACCAAAGCGCCCCTGAACACTACGAGCCGCTTTATAATCTTGGGGACTGCTTTTTTGCAAATGGTCAGTTTGAACCAGCACAACAAGCCTACACTCAGGCACTGAAGCGAGCGCCACACAACCCAACCGTCCATAAAGCACTGAACGAACTTTATTGGCAAAGCGGGCAACATCAGCTTTTTGCTAGCAGTTTAATAACAGCACTAGAGTCAGCCAATAATCAACAGCAACTTACAGAGTGTCTAGCCGAACTTTACTGGAACACCAATCAGTACACATTATGCGAGCAATGCATACAGAAGTCGGGTTATGCAGACAAATCAGCCACGCTTCTAGCGTTAAGAGGCCGTTTGGCAGCCACGAACAATGAGCTAAACACTGCCTATAAACATTTAGATGATGCCAATAAGCTAACCGTTAATTATGACAGGATCTGTGAGCAAGCAAAATTTGCAATCCAACTTGGGGAGTTTAGTACCGCACAATCCCTACTCGAGTACGTGTTGCAAGCACAGCCTAACTCACAACTTGCATTAGCTTGGCTAAGCGTAGTGTATCAAGCCACGGACAAAGAAAAGCATCGTGCTTTATGCAACCCAAACTTTGTCCTTACTACAACCTTAGACACTCCGAACGGCTATCGAAATAGTGAAGACTTTCTTAAAGAATTAGAGTCTTGTTTACTAACGCTTCATCAAGGTAAGCAAGCACCAAGTGAGCAAACTTTAGTAAATGGTTCACAAATTTCTGGTGGCTTGCTTAATAGAGATATCGAAGTCATCACCAAAGCTCGAACTCAATTACTGCAAGATATTGAAAAATGTCTCAATAACTTAGAGTTAGTACCTGAGCACCCATTTTTGGCTCATTTAAATAAGGATAAATTAATTACTGGTTCGTGGTCTGTCAAATTAACAGAGCAAGGCTTCCATGTGAGTCATATCCACCCCGCTGGCTGGATAAGTGTGGTTTTATATATCAACACGCCAAACGACGATAGCAACAATGGGGTAATTGAATTTGGTAGACCTCCCCTAGCACCTCCTTACGATTTTCCACCATTTAAAACTGTAAAACCTAATCGAGGACAAATCGTGATCTTCCCCTCTTATTTTTGGCATGGAACACAGCCATTTAGCGCATCAGACAATAGCTACCGAATGACGTTGCCACTCGATATTGGCGTAATCAATAATTAACAAGAGATATTATTTTGATGGCAAACGAAGAGATACAACCTCTCAACATTGACACACTTTTACAGCCAATCCTAGAATGCGAATCGCAAAATAGTTGGCCATTATTACTACCAAAGTTACTCGATGCCTACCCACAGAGTGCAGAGCTAAGCTATCGTGTTGCTGTCATTTTAGAACAAATTGGGGCGTTAGCCGAAAGTGAAAAAGCCTACTTTCACTGCCTTGATCTTGCGCCCAAAAATTATCTAGTTTACTTGTACCTTGGATATTTACTAGAGACTAAGGGCGAGGAGAATACGGCACTAGCATGTTATGCCCTGTGTGAAACACTGACAGGCAGCTTTAAACGGCTTCAGCTTGCCAATAGCACAGCTCCTCAAACGCTTAAACGTTTTCAAAAAGCTTGGCAATGTATGGAAAGAAACCTTGGTACTGCATCAAGCATTGAGTCTGGACGCTGGGTTCAATACAGTAGTAAGCCCTTTGAAACACCTCAAGCACCACATCTTTTTTACGTACCTAATCTAACTGCAAAACCAATCTGGCTGGCACAGCAATTTTCATGGTATGAAAGCTTTAGCACCATGATCCCCGACATCATTAAAGAGTTTCACGCTACTTTTAATACCGCATCTTCGCACCTTACCCCCTATTTATCGGGTAAAGAGTATGAAAGCGTATTCCCAAAGCTTGCAAACAGCAACAACTGGCAAGCACTATCCATTTTTAAAGAGGGGATCGAAGACGTTTCGGTGTCAAAGCACTTTCCTATTCTAAAAAAGGCTTTAGAGAAAGTGCCTTACTACGGCTTGACGGCATCCCCATACGAAGTGTTTTACTCTAAGCTAGCAAAAGGCCAAACTATTACTCCACATTATGGCCTTTCCAATCACAGTCTAACAGTACATTTGGCTATAGATATTCCCCACGACTGTTACTTAGAGGTCGATGGTAACCGCATTTTATGGCAAGAACATCAACTCACCATATTCGACGACTCTTATTTGCATTTAGCGCACAACGGTAGTGACCGAGATCGGATTGTACTTATTTTCTCCATTTGGCACCCTGATCTATCATTAACTCAGCGCCGAGCAATCCAGTTAGAGTTTTTAAATAGGCAAAACCTCATTGACAATTTAAATGCAACTCTGAGTGAATACAGAAGCGATCACTAGTATCCCAATTTTCGTCACGGCAACCCTTCAACTTGCCACAAAAGGGGTTGTTACTATACAAATAGTCCGTAACGTTAAGACTGACCTTATAATTAAGGTCTCCCTGGATAATTTCGGGGGGCGACCCCCGTTTTTTTCAAGCTAGCCATATGATAAATCACAGTGCTAGAATCCCATCACAGCCTTCAAAAAAACGTAAATTCATGCAAAAACCGACCATCACTATCCATTACTGCGTACTTTGCCAATGGATGTTGCGAGCAACTTGGCTTGCACAAGAGTTACTTTCAACTTTCTCTGACGATTTACAACAAGTCGCGTTAGTGCCAGCAAGTAAAGGCGTATTCAAAATTTACTATAACAATACGTTAATTTGGTGCCGAAAGGCGGATAAAGGTTTTCCTGAAGCCAAAGTGCTCAAAAGAAGGGTGAGAGATTTGTTAGATCCTGAGCGTGATTTAGGTCATGTGGATAAATAACTAGCTAACAATGATGGCTATAACTTAACCCCGAGATTACAGGCGAGCCTAGAATCGCCGCTGTTTCACCGCTCAATGAGGTGAGCATCTGGTGCTGCTTCACGGACGAATTCCAGCACATGGTCCAGACCTGGGTAGCTCAGATTTAGCCCCGTGCGTACGGGGAACACTCTAAAGATATATCACTGTTTCTATTAACAAAAATCACCATTGCAATTTTCACCAAAAATATTGGGTACAAATTCTACGTATGTTTACTCGGCTAAACTGTTAAAGATCGGGGGGTTTCTCTTGAAATAATGTATAGCCAACAGACTAATAAACTTCACTATACTTGCTCAGCAAAATCGATGAGTTCCTGTCCTGTTAGGCGATAAATAGTCCACTCGTTTTGTGCTTTAGCACCGATGCTTTCATAAAAGTCGATTGATGGTTTGTTCCAGTCAAGTACCACCCACTCAAAGCGACCGCAATCCTTTTGTAGTGCAAGTCTTGCGAGATATTTCATTATCCCTTTACCTGCACCAACACCGCGCTTATCTTGTGATACATATAAGTCTTCAAGATAAAGACCGTGCTTGCCAAGCCAAGTAGAATAATTAAAGAAATACACTGCAAACCCGATTGCTTCGCCATCTAGTTCACAAATAACGCTGTGTGCTCTGGCTTCTTTACCAAACAGTTTCTGTTCTATTTCTTCCACGGTATTGAGCACGGCATCTGGCTCTTTCTCATAAATTGCAAGTTCGTTGATAAAGTGCAGTATCGTCGCGGCATCAGCTACTTCTGCTGGGCGAATTGAAAGGCTCATAATGGCTCCTGTATGTAGGTTTTAGTCAGCTTAACAAATTGTAAAGGGGGATGACAGCACCTTTCAGGCAGCAGCAAAGTGAACAAACTCTCCAGCTCGTTCGTATAACAAGCCAACTGATTTTTATTATAGGACGAGGTTAGTATGCAAAGGGTCATCTTTGCCTTTTTGATGTTGCTATTCAGCACTCAGGGGTTCGCAAGCACCAGTACTCTTGTCAATCAATTTATAGAAAACCCTCAACAAGTCGGCAAAACAAGTCGAATGACCTATTTGTTTTGGGATGTTTATGATGCCAGCCTTTATGCCCCCCAAGGAGTCTACTCTCAAGATCAGCCTTTTGTGTTGGCATTAAGATATTTACGCGAGCTAGACGGCAAAGAAATAGCAAAACGATCACTGAAAGAGATAGAGAAACAAGGGTTTACTAACTCAAGTCAAGGTGAGCAATGGCTGGCAGAAATGGAAAAAATTTTTCCCAATGTCTCTAAAGGCACAATGCTATTTGGCGTAAGAACACCCGAGGGAACTACGCAGTTTTACCAAGATAAAAAGCTTATTGGCGAAGTGAAAGATTCGGAATTTACGACCCGCTTTTTCAATATTTGGCTCGGTAAAAAAACCTCCGAACCTGCCATGCGAACTGAACTTTTGGGCCTGAAATGAGAATAGTTAATGCTCCTTTTCCCTCAATTTCAACATCAATACTTTGTTCAACAAGACATAATAGAAGCAATAGCACTCAAAGAGGCCTCAGGCCTAAGGAGAAAACAATGCGCATCACTCTTGCAGTACTCACCTTACTTTTATTGTCGGCTTGCAGCTCCGGGATTGACGGTAAAAAGTACGCTACACTTAAACCGCAATTTGACCCCTACGAGTTTTTTGTTGGTGATGTAAAAGCGTGGGGAATAGTCCAAGACAGAGATGGCAACTTAGTTCAACAGTTTACTGTCGATATCAAGGGCTCTATTAACAACAAGTCTGAACTTATTTTAGATGAGTCCTTCAACTATTTGCTCGGCGACGGGGTTCAAACGCGAGTTTGGACTATTACAAAAGCTGCAGGCAATAAATATACCGGCCGCGCCGACGATATCCTCAACTCAGCATCAGGCGAAACCTTCGGCAATGCAATGAATTGGCAGTATAGAATGGACCTACCCGTTGATGATACCAGTTATGAAGTACACTTTGATGATTGGATGTGGTCTTTTGACCAAACCACCCTTATGAACCGCTCTTATATCGAAAAGTTTGGTATTGTGATGGCCGAAGTAACAATATTTATGCAAAGGCAATAATAATTACGCCAAATCAACTTCAATTTAACCTTCTTACTCGTGTATTTGTCTACAATTTGTAGACAAATACACCGACTCCACTAAAATCCACACTATTCTCGTAGCACGACTAGTGCCCAACACTGAGAAGTGCTCAATAAAAAATGCCGCACCAAAAAGTTTTATTGCTGAGTAAAGCGCAAGAAACTGCGGCAAGATCGTAGCTAATAAGAACCAATAGGAACCCCCACCATGATAAAGAAGATACTAGCTGGAGCCGTAGCGCTTGCGCTTGTCGGATGTGTTAATACCGAAAATGAACAATCCAATAATGCGGCATTGACACAATCTGTGAAATATCCAATCACTAAAACAGGCACCGTTGTAGACAACTACTTTGGCACGCAAGTAGCGGATCCATATCGCTGGTTAGAAGACGATAAAAGTGCAGAAACCGCAGCGTGGGTAAAAGCACAAAACGAGGCAACACAGGCATATTTATCGCAAATTCCATATCGTAAAGACATCGAAAAGCGCCTCACCGAACTACTTGATTACGAGCGTGTTTCTCAACCTTTTAAACACGGCAACTATACCTATTTCTACAAAAATGATGGATTGCAAAACCAAAGTGTTTTGTACCGCCAAAAAGAAGGTGGAGAGGCTGAGGTATTTTTAGACCCAAATACCATGAGTGAAGATGGCACAACATCGCTTGCAGGATTAAGTTTTAGTAAAGACGCCTCATTGGTGGCTTATCAAATTTCCGAAGGTGGAAGTGACTGGCGTAAAGTGATTGTGCTAAACGCCGAGACTAAAGAGCAGGTTGGTGAAACGCTAGTCGACGTGAAGTTTAGTGGTATCTCTTGGTTTGGTAATGAAGGCTTTTACTACTCAAGCTATGATAAACCTAAGGGCAGTGAACTTTCTGCAAAAACTGACCAACATAAGGTGTATTACCACAAGATTGGCACACCTCAAGTTCAAGACAAGGTCATTTTTGGTGCCACTGATGCGCAAAAACACCGCTATGTTTATGGTGGTGTAACAGACGATAAAAAATATTTGGTGATCTCTGCTGCGGTATCTACCTCAGGTAACAAGCTATTTATTCGTGACTTAAGCAAACCAGATAGTGACTGGGTAACAATTTTAGATCATACCAACTCTGATACCAGCGTGATCCACAGTGAAGGCGACACATTGTTCCTAAGCACGAACTTAGATGCGCCGAACCGTCGTATCGTTAAAGTTAATGCGAAACAGCCACAACCAAAAAACTGGCAAGATGTGGTCCCAGAAACCAACAATGTACTATCGGTTTCAACAGGTTCAGGTTACCTATTTGCGACTTACATCAAAGATGCAATTTCATTGGTAAAACAATACGACTTCAAAGGTAAACTGATCCGTGACATTGCGCTTCCAGGTGTAGGCACTGTGAGTGGCTTTAGCGGTGAGGAAGAAGATAAAGTACTTTATTACTCATTCACTAACTACAACACCCCGAGATCTATCTTTGCTTTCGATGCAAAATCTGGCGTCAGCGAATTATATAGCTCAGATAAAGTAGATTTTGATTCAGATGCTTACGTGTCTAAACAGGTTTTTTACACCTCGAAAGATGGCACCCGCGTACCGATGATCATCACCCATAAAAAAGGGCTGAAACTGGATGGTAACAACCCAACTCTGTTGTACGGTTATGGTGGGTTTAATGTCAGTCTTAAGCCTTACTTTAGCCCTACACGTGCAGCTTGGTTGGAGCTAGGTGGTGTTTATGCTGTAGCAAACTTACGTGGCGGTGGCGAATATGGCAAAAAATGGCACAAAGCAGGTACTCAAATGCAGAAACAAAACGTCTTTGATGACTTTATTGCTGCAGGCGAATACTTAGTATCTGAAAATTATACTTCAAGTGAAAAGCTTGCAATTAACGGTGGTTCGAACGGTGGTTTGTTAGTAGGTGCAACGATGTTGCAACGTCCAGATTTATTCAAAGTGGCTGTACCTGCGGTTGGGGTACTTGATATGCTGCGTTACCACACGTTTACTGCAGGAGCTGGCTGGGCTTACGATTATGGTACAGCGGAAGACAACAAAGAGATGTTTGAGTACCTGAAAGGTTATTCACCTGTACATAACGTAAAGGCTGGCGTAGATTATCCAGCAACCATGATCACAACAGGTGACCATGACGACCGCGTAGTACCTGCACACTCTTACAAGTTTGCAGCTGAGCTACAAAGCAAACACACAGGTCCGAATCCGACGCTTATTCGTATCGAAACCAATGCCGGACACGGCGCAGGCACACCAATAAGCAAGACGATTGAACAGTATGCCGATATTTATGGCTTTACGCTTTACAATATGGGAATTAAGTCTCTTTAAGCATAAGCCAAGCTTGAAAAGCCATCTGTACAAGCAGGTGGCTTTATTCAAATAAGAACTTATCTATGATCAGTTGCCAACAGTATGATTATATCGAGCTGGCGTGCCTAAAACGCCTAGTGGTTACTATTGAGATGAAAGGTGGTGAAGTTGTGCGTGGCAGCTGCAAAAACACGACTATAGTCGACGCTCAGGAGTGTTTAGTTTTAGAACAAGAAAGCCAACCAGTCACCATGGTGCTGACAGAAATTGCCAATATCTCGGCCGATACTGACAACCCCTATTTTACTACATTAAGATTTTAGTGATAACGCCATAAAAACACTTAACGGGTTGTCGCGGTACATACCAAAGCGTTCACATCGCTCAAATCCCAAGCTCTCATAAAGACTTATCGCACTGGCTTGCCTAGAGCCGGTTTCCAGCCGAATAAGTGGGATCTGCGCTTCACCCGCATAGTGAAGCAAAATTTGCATAATACGTTTAGAAAGCCCTTTACCTCGATAGCTAGGTTTTACGTATAAGCGTTTAATTTCACCGTATAAGGTTTTATCAAACTGCTTTACAATCGCACCGCACGCTACAATGCCCTCTTCATTTTGTAAGCCAACGGCATACACGTTAGGTTGGTTAATTTCTTCTATTGATAAAGACTGTGCACTTGCGATTGGATATAAGCTGTTCATAAGCTTATCGATTTCAGAAAACACCGCGACTACTTGTGGGTCATCTGACTTTAACTGAATTAATTGCATACCTGCCTCTGAGAAGTAAGGCCAATTTGTCCTGCGCCCATAAACTGAGCAATATTATTACTATTCTGACCGACGTCAAACTATACCGAGTTAGAAATAATAAGCAAATTATCGAGGTGAGATGATAAGCTGAATGCCTGCGGAAATTTGATAATATCGCTATAAAAATAAAGTAACAATCTGTTTTAAATAAATAAAATATAAGAACTCTGAACTGTTACAAAGTGTAAGGTGATGGTATGAATTAGATACTTTTAGGTAAATAAGAATTTTTCATTCTTATTCTGTCTGGCGAGCATCATGCTTTATCGCGCCGCTCTTAAGTATTGTTACTTTGGTTTCTACAGACTGTTTGCTCTTGCTTGGAAAGCTCAGTAAAGTCAGTGATAACAACACGCTTGTTAGCGCTACAATCAGCGGAATAGAGGTATGCGAACTTGTGTGTGATGCTCTATGGGGCATAAACAAACCTACGAAAATTAATTTGTCTTCCCTAAAAACCAATCCTTTTTAACCAAAAACAAAAATAGCACTTAGTTAAATATGATTACTTTTATCACACCTAAACTTTTAGTGCTATATCACTTAAAAAAAACATCAAAAAGTATTAGGTCCTGTTTATCTTTCAAGTTTGTTTTTGCAGCAGTTTGATTGGTATTTATACAAGACAGAGCCTGCGTAGCATAGTTGTTCTATGTGAGTCAGGCGATAAAGACTTTGTGCTCCTGCGAAGTCACCTTACCCCACATCCTTGTGGGGCTAAACAGAAGAAATGCCAATCAAGCGCTGCCCTTTGGGTTCACCTGAGTGCGCTTTGTTCATTGTTGCTCAACTTTTGCCTAGATTACTAGGCGGCAAGTCGAGCGT